>JBDSBN010000089.1:0-11218 GCA_039921585.1 Ginsengibacter sp.
AAGAGTGAAAGAACTGGAGCAAATTGTTCAAAAACTTATGAATGAAAAGGTGGATGAATAAAATTTCCGAGCCATCCCCTACATTTAAAACGATCCCTTTTTCTCTAGGATGAATTAAAAAGCAATAGTTTTCATACTTTCGCACCCATGGAACAATTGAATTCTGAGGGAAAATATTTCCAGCACACATTAAAAGATGTCGTAGTCATTTCCGGAACCGGTATTCATACCGGCGTTCAGGTGACACTTCATATAAAACCTGCAGCACCAAATACAGGTATTCAATTTAAACGCGTCGATCTTCCGGATCAGCCAATCGTTAAAGCAGATGTAGACAATGTCGTTGAAACGAACAGAAGTACTACCATTGAGGCTAACGGGGCAAGAGTAGGAACGATTGAACATCTGATGGCAGCTTTAATGGGCATGCAGATAGACAATGCGCTAATTGAAATCGATGGAGAAGAAGTTCCTATTTTAGATGGGAGCGCAGACATCTTCATTGATAACCTAAGTAAAGCAGGTGTCGAAAAGCAAGATGCTGAAAAAATATATTATAATTTACAGCATAATATTTCCTTTTGGGATGAAGAAAAACAGGTAGAAATGGTAGCCCTTCCCTATGATGGTTACCGGATTAACACCCTGATTGATTTTAACTCTAAAGTACTGGGCACGCAACATGCGGATCTCAGAAATATAACCGATTTCAAAAAAGAAATTGCTCCCAGTAGAACCTTTTGTTTTTTTCATGAACTGGAAGCTCTCGTCGATAACAACCTCATCAAAGGTGGTGATATCAATAATGCAATTGTTGTGGTTGATAAACCTGTAGATGATGAACAGGTCAACAGAATTTCCCGGATTTTTAATAAAAAGGATGTCAAAGTAAGCGAGGCAGGCATTTTAAATAACTTGACTCTCCGGTTTCCAAATGAACCTGCAAGACATAAGCTTTTGGATGTTGTAGGAGATTTAGCTCTTGTTGGATTTCCTTTTAATGCCCATATTATTGCAAACAGGCCGGGACATTATTCAAACATCCAGTTCGCAAAAAAAATAAAGGCGCATATAAAGAAAAACAGATTCCGTCAGGATATACCGGTATATGACCCTTCCATCCCACCAGTATTAGATATACAGGAAATAGAAAAAACACTTCCGCACCGATATCCATTTTTGTTGGTTGATAAAATTATTGAACTAACTGAAACAAGGGTAGTTGGTATTAAAAATGTAACGTACAATGAACCCTTTTTCCAGGGTCATTTTCCGGGGAATGCAGTTATGCCTGGAGTGTTACTGGCTGAATCATTAGCTCAGGTAGGTGGTTTTATTGCAATACCGCAAAATTCACCAGATAAATATGATACCTATTTTCTAAAAATAGATAACTGTAAATTCAAACAAAAAGTAGTACCCGGAGACACGCTTATTTTAAAGATGGAACTCTTACATCCTATCCGTCGTGGGATATGTGAAATGAAAGGAACCGTTTATGTAGGTGATAAGGTAGTAACCGAAGCAATTTTAACAGCACAAGTAGTAAAACGCCCTAATCCCTGATATGATAAGCACATTTGCACATATTCATCCTGAAGCAAAATTAGGTTCTAATGTGATCGTAGAGCCCTTTGCCGTAATTGAAGAAAAAGTAATAATTGGAGACGGCACCCGAATTATGTCTCATGCCGTTATTAAAAAAAATACCACCATCGGAAAATTATGTACCATTTTCCCGGGAGCAGTTTTGGGTGCAATACCCCAGGATCTAAAATTTGATGGAGAAGATACCACTGTAGAAATTGGAGATAATACCACCATTCGCGAATGCGTCACGGTAAATCGTGGCACGATGGATAAATGGAAAACTGTCATTGGCAGTAATTGTTTATTGATGGCATATTCTCACGTTGCTAATGATTGTTTGATCGGAGATCATGTAATTCTGGCCAACTCTGTTCAGCTAGCCGGACATGTAGAAATCGGTGATTACGCAATCATTGGGGGCATGGCAGCAGCTATTCAATTTTCAAAAATTGGCGCCCATACATATATTGCAGGCGGAACTGAGATCATCAAGGATATTCCTCCTTATATAAAAGCCGGCCGCAAACCTTTAGGTTATGTTGGAATAAATTCTGTAGGACTTCAGCGCAGAGGTTACTCCAATGAAAAGATCAATAGTATTCTCGAAATCTATCGGACGATCTATATGCGTGGACTTAATATTTCCCAGGCAAAAGAGGTTATAAAAAATAACTTACCGGATTCAGAAGAGAAAACAGAAATTCTTCAATTTATAGATGAAAGTAAAAGGGGCATATTAAAACTAACGGCAAAAGAAAATGCCGATGAGAATTAAGCTGATTGATATTGGAAAACGCTTCAATAAGGATTGGGTTTTCAGAAACCTGCGGTTTGAATTTGATTCTTCAAAAAAATATGCCATTACTGGTCCGAACGGTTCCGGGAAATCCACTCTTTTACAAATAATTAGTAGCGGAGTCATCTTTAACGAGGGTAAGATTGAGTACTTTAATGGAGAGGGAAAATCAATTTCCCCTGAAAAGGTGTACAGTGACATCTCTTTAGCTGCGCCATATCTGGAATTAATTGAAGAAATGACCTTGCTGGAATTTTTGACTTTCCATCAAAAAATGAAAGGTTGGTTAAATACGACCACTGTTTCAGAAATCATAAAGGAGCTTGGATTAGAAAAAGCAACACATAAACAGATCCGGTATTTCAGCAGTGGGATGAAGCAAAGAGTGAAGCTCGCTCAGGCCATTTTCAGTGATGTTTCGGCTGTACTTTTGGATGAACCTTTGACCAATTTAGATGAAGAAGGAATAACTTTATATCATCATCTAATTGAAAATTACTGTGCAGATAGATTGGTGATCATAAGCAGTAATGACCCAAAAGAATACTCATTTTGCCATGAAACAATCGACATTAAAATGTATAAATAATTATGGATTTGTTAGGCATTGGTCCATGTCTAATTATATTATCTTTGAAACATCAAATTAATTAAGTGAAAGGAAGAACAATTTTTTTTATTATTCTATTGATTGTCCTGGCAGATCAGGCACTGAAAGTTTATATCAAAACAAACTACTACGTTGGTGAAACGCACACGGTGATTGGCCAGTGGTTTCGGATATATTTTATTGAGAATGAAGGAATGGCCTATGGCTGGAAATTTGGCGGGGAATGGGGAAAGATGATTTTGACATTGTTCCGTTTAGGTGCAGTTATTTTCGGTGTATTTTATATCCGCAGTTTAACTAAAAATCAATACCACAAAGGATTTATTATATGCGTAGGCTTAATCTTTGCCGGAGCTTTGGGCAATCTGATTGATAGTATGTTTTACGGACTAATATTTGAAGCCAGCAGCATGGAAACCTTTAATGTAGCGAAGATGTTTCCGGCCGGAGGGGGATATGCGGGGTTCTTACATGGCAACGTTGTAGACATGTTTTATTTCCCGATCATCAGGGACGCAACGATTCCTGCCTGGATTCCTTTCTGGGGCGGGGAAAATTTTGAATTTTTCAGACCGATATTTAATATAGCAGATGCATCAATTTCTACAGGCATCATTGCAATACTTGTATTTCAAAAGCGTTTCTTTAAAGACCAACCAGGTAAAAATGCAGATATGGAAGAAGCAAAGGTAGCTGTGGATAATAAAAATACCGTGTCTACCTTATAATCTTATTGTACATTTGATTAATGAACAAATCAACCCTATAGGCATTTAAATGCGGTTGTAAATATATTTAAGAGAAACAGATTCAGACAATGATAAGTACAGTTAGGGTTTCTCCAGTTAGGGAATTTTATAAAAAGAATCACTAACCCTCAAATGAAAAATTAAAAAAGAACTCATGAAATTCATCAAAAACTTTGTTGTGTATTCTCTTGCAATTCTTTTTTTGTTTGGATGCGCCAAAGAATATAGTGTAGAGACAGGAGGCAAACAACTCCCTGCGGGCAATTGGGAATTTAAGGATAGCGCCCGTGAGTATATGGGACAAATAGATACAGCATACATCACCGGTGTGGGCAATACAAAACAGCTTAATCTCATTGGAAAAAGTCTTGATGGTATTGAAAACTGGAGTTTAAGATTATATGCTGATGAATTCAAAGTGGGCAATTACAAAGCTTCTTTATTTCAGTCCTCAATGAAATATGAAGGCAGGGGCAAAAAAATATATGAAGTAAATCAGCTTAGCGGAGAGTTTACGGTGGCTATTACAGTCATCAATGCGAATTTAATTACAGGAACATTTAAAGGGTCGGCCAGAGATAGTCTTAATGGTCTTAAAACCTTATTTAATTGTAAATTTAAATCCACATTTAAAGCGCCGATTATAGAACCCGAATCCGTGGGCGTTTTAGGCACAACCGGCGGTAATTGCGATGATGTTGTGATTAGCGGAGAGTACAAACAATGCATAGCCATGGTAACAACTAATACCGTCAAAATAAAGGTCGTTGTTGCTACACCAGGTGCCTATAATATTTACACTAATTCTGTTAATGGCGTTACATTTTCAAAGAAAGGATCCTTTACAACTACTGGCGTACAAACAGTCACATTAAATGCATCCGGAACTCCTGCATTACCGGGAGATCAGACATTTACCCTGCGTTATGGAAATAGTCAGTGCGCGTTTAAAGTAAATTTTCAGCCGGGCGTAACAGCTTCCAATGATTATTTTCCTTTAACCACAAATACAAACTGGACATATGGCCGAATAGGTTCTGTTTCCATCAATAAGAGAGTTCTTCCTGGTAAGAAAATAATCAACGGAACAGAATATAGCGTAGTAGCTATTCATGAACCTGCTGATGCGAACCTATATGATACATCTCTTTTAGTAAGACGCACAGTAAGTAATTATTTTGGTTATCAAAATTTTAAGACTATCCTGGGTTTAGATGAAGCTTTATATGGCGAAACGACTTTTTTGAAAGATAATGTTCCGGTTGGAAACACCTGGAACTCTTCAACTTTTAATGGACTAAAAAATGGCCAGCCGGTGACATTCTATTTTAAATACACCATAAAAGAAAAAGATGTATCGCAAGTAGTAGGCGGATTTAATTTACCTAATTTAATTAAAGTAGTGGAGGACCTTTATGTCAATTCTCTTCTTGTATCCAGTCAGGAAACATGGTATGCTAAAAATGTAGGACCTGTAAGGATCGGCCATGCAAATAAAACCTATGAAGTAAGTGCATACCAGGTTTTTTAAAAACCTAAGTAAAACTGTATTTTATTTCAAACCAGCAAAGATTTTACTTGCAAATCATCGTGTTCAAGTATAGGGGTTTATGAAAAAAATGTCATCCCCGGTTGGTCCAGATCATTATTAGTTCCATCATTAAAAGCGGGCGAAATTCATCGCATCAAACTCGATTCATCCGGAAAAAAAGCAATTCAATTGACGAGCATAAATGCTCTGAACAAAAAAGGAGTCGTCCGATACCGGGATATTTGTGTTTCACCAGATGGATTAAAAATTTATGCCTCAGCAGATATGTCTTCATAATCCTCCGCCTATAAAGGAAAAATAATTGAATTCACCTACACAGGAAGCGTTCTTGCTATTAAAGACGAAATAAGAAATGAAGTAACCCGTAATACAATTGTAGAACTTTATCCAAACCCTGCACATAAAATACTGAATATAAAGAGTACTTCAGAAATCAGTAACCCTCTCCATTATACAATCAGTGATATAAATGGAAAAGTAACTTTAAATGGAAAAAGCTTAAAAGATCATTTTTCTATTAACATAGAATCACTTCCTGCAGGTATGTATATTTTCAAATTATACAATGCCTATAGTATTCTCGTTCATACCCGGCAATTTATGGTCAGGTAATTCAGCTGCTCACTTTTTTCATCAAAATAATATCAACCTTTCGGACATCTTCAATATTGTTCGAAAGGTTTTTTGTGTAAAAGATTAACAAACAATGGCGCACATTATCCCAGAGAAACCATTTTGTTTTCTTAATTTCAGCGTGATAATAATATACCAAAATTTTACGCCTTTTAATTTTGAAAAAGATATATTTTCTGTTATTCGTTTTATTGGCTTTTAACATTAGTCCCGGTTTCGCACAATACGATGCGCCGTTATATACTCCATATACCACTCAGGCAGCTCGTGTAAAAATGAATGAATTGGTGATTAAGAATATCATTACCAAAAATCTGTTATTGCCCTTATCTGACGAGACAGAGGAAAACTGGCAGGATGCTTTCAATGCTATGGAGGTATATCTTTATACTACTCCCTTTACAACTTTAAAAATTCAACATGCCTTTGATAGCGCAGACAAAAGAAGTCTCCATTTTAAACGGGCTTTACTGGAAGTAGTTTACACACTTTATCCGGGAAAATTTGATCAACCTGTTTTTAAAATGATAAAAGGGACAAACAATCCCAGAATATTTGCAATGGGCGCAGAATATTTAAGGCTGTCTGAAAACAATCATTCCCTGATGAATGAGATTCCAAAAATCATGGAAAAGACATTTAATGAGGATGTGCTCATTAATCCAACCTTATTTATGCTTCATGAACGACTAAAGAGAAAGGACGTTCCGAAAAAGATCAGCACGAAGGAATTATTACAGGAATTATTAAATAAAAATTTCCTTCCAGGAAAAACAGTCATGTTTAGCTTTCAGCGCCCCGACAGGAATTACCCGGGTCTGGCTGTTTTTAGAAACCCAGCCGGCAATTTCATGAGCGATAGCATGGGCGAAATGATTCACATTCCTCAACTGGCCCGAAGTATTACTAATCTGCCCTTCTATTTAAGAAATGGCAATACTCCCCAGGGCATTTACAGCATGTATGGTTTTGGAGTGTCTATGAGCAATTTTATAGGACCCACGGCCAATATACAAATGGGAATGCCTTTTGAATTAAGTAAAAAGAAATTTTTTAATAATAACAATATATCCGATTCTGAATGGACAATCGAAAACTACCGGAATTTATTGCCAGGAAAATTACAAAACCATTTCCCTCTTTTTGGTTCATTTTATGCAGGAATGATTGGACGCAATGAAATTATCGTTCATGGAACTACTGTAGATCCTGAATTGTATGCAACAAAACCTTATTATCCATTAACACCCACCATGGGTTGCCTCACCACTATGGAAATATGGGACGGACGGAGAATAGAAAGCGACCAACAAAAACTAGTCAACACTTTGCTAAAAGCAGGTGGAGCAAGAGGCTATACGGTGGTTATAGAAATTGATGATAAAAAAGAAGCCGTTCGGATAGAAGAAATAATTCCCTTTATAAAATAGCATTAGGACGAAGACAAAACCTGTTTCTTCTAGTGTAAAAATAAAAACTCATGTCCCCATTAGCTGAAAGACTTCGGCCCAAATCCCTGGATGAATTAATTGGTCAGGAACACCTGACGGGCAAAGGAGGTATTTTGCGCATCGCCATAGAAAATCACAAGATCCCATCGATGATTTTGTGGGGTCCGCCAGGAGTAGGAAAAACAACGATTGCAACGATCATTGCTCATTCACTGGCAGTACCTTTCTATACTTTAAGCGCCATTTCTTCCGGAGTAAAAGATGTGAGAGAAGTTATCGAAAAAGCGAAACATGAGCAAAATGCCATCCTGTTTATTGATGAGATTCATCGCTTTAATAAAGGGCAACAAGATGCTCTTTTAGGCGCTGTGGAAAAAGGAACGATTACGCTGATTGGAGCGACAACAGAAAACCCCTCTTTTGAAGTAAACAGCGCTTTGCTAAGCCGCTGCCAGGTATATATATTAAAATCACTTGATAAGGATTCTCTAAATCATTTACTTCAATATGCGATCCTGACAGACGCTGTTCTTTCCAAAAAAAATATTGAAATAAAGGAAACAGAAGCATTAAGAAATCTTTCAGGAGGTGATGCCCGCAGACTTTTAAATTTATTGGAGCTGGTGGTTAATCAGCAGAGTCATTTACCAGAAGGAGAAATAGTGGTTTCAGATGAAATAGTGATGAATGCTGCTCAACAAAAAACCGCTTTATATGATAAAAAAGGGGAGCAACATTATGATATCATTTCGGCTTTTATAAAATCCATGCGGGGAAGCGATCCAAATGGAGCAGTTTATTGGTTAGCCCGAATGATTGAAGGCGGAGAAGATGTAAAATTCATTGCACGACGGATGGTTATTTTTGCAAGTGAGGATATTGGGAATGCCAATCCAACAGCGCTGGTGCTAGCAACAAATACTTTCCAAGCGGTGAATGTTATCGGCTATCCTGAGTCCAGAATTATCCTTTCACAATGTGCTACATATCTTGCCTCATCAGCAAAAAGCAATGCAAGCTATGAGGCAATAAATATCGCCCAAAGTCTTGTAAAAAGACACGGAGATTTGCCCGTTCCATTACCTATCAGAAATGCACCAACAAAGTTGATGAAGGATCTTAACTATGGAAAAAATTACAAATACGCCCATAATTATGATCAGAATTTTGTAGACATGGATTTTTTGCCGGAGGCGATAAAAAATACCACCATTTATAATCCCGGAAAAAATGCACGGGAAGAGGAGATCCGGCGATTTTTAAAAGAAAGATGGAAAAATAAATACAATTATTAAAACGAGGTCATTTATTTATCTTCGCCACCGAAATGTACCAATTACTCCGCAAATTCTTATTCAACTTCGACGCTGAAAAAGTGCATTATTTTTCGATGAATGCACTATCAATTATTTCAAATATTCCTTTTTGCAAAAGAATATTAAGGAATGAATTTTCTATCTCAAATCCAAAGCCGGTCACCGCTTTTAATTTAAAATTTAAAAATGCGGTCGGACTTGCTGCTGGTTTTGATAAAAATGCATGCTACCTGGCCGAGTTGGAATTATTGGGTTTTGGTTTTGTGGAAATAGGAACTGTTACGCCACTTCCCCAGGAAGGAAATGACAAGCCCCGTTTGTTTCGATTGCCAAAAGATAAAGCCATCATAAACCGGATGGGCTTTAATAACGACGGAGTTCAGGTTGTGAAAGAACGATTAATAAAATTCGCTGAAAAAAGAAAAAATGCTAACTCATCTGCTGACAGTGAAAAGTTTATAATTGGGGGAAATATTGGTAAAAATAAAATCACTCCAAATGAAGATGCCTGGAAAGATTATGAATTTTGTTTCAATGAACTTTTCGATGTAGTCGATTATTTTGTTGTGAATGTGAGTTCGCCAAATACACCAGGATTAAGAGATCTGCAACAAAAAGATTCTTTGAGGAAAATATTAACCCATCTGCAAAATCTAAATCAGCAAAAATCAGTTCAGCGTCCCCTTCTTTTAAAAATATCACCCGATTTGGCGAAGGAAGAATTAGAGGATATCATCGACCTGGCTTTAGAAATAAAACTCGATGGTTTAGTTGCTACCAATACAACGATCAACCGGGAGGGATTAAGTTCCGATAAAGAAAAAATAGAGAATATCGGAGCAGGTGGTGTCAGTGGATTGCCGTTAAATAGAGTATCCGGAGATATTTGTTCCTACATCCATTCTAAAACAAATGGCCTGATTCCGATCATTAGCAGCGGAGGAATTTTCACGCCTGCTGATGCGCAGGACAGATTGAAAAATGGTGCAAGCCTGATTCAAATATGGACTAGTTTTATTTATGAAGGTCCATCGGTAGTGAAAAGAATAGGTAATGGATTAAAATAACATTCTCCTTTTATCCATCCAGGTTTCAATTTACTTCTCTTCCGGTTGATATGCAGGTTCGTCAAATTGGACCACTTTTTTATTCTGTCTTTTTATCATCACCATATTTAGAACTTCTACGATAAAGGAAAAGGCCATTCCAAAATAAATATAATTTTTAAGATGTAATTCTTCTGCTTTCTCTCCGGCCCAGCCTTCAATAACAAAACTTAAACCGATCATAACCAGAAAGGAAAGCGCCAACATTTTAAAAGTCGGATGTTTATGAATAAAATCAGCAATGATCGAACTGAATGAAAACATGGCGATCATTGCAATGACCACTGCTGCAATCATAATTTCGACATACTTGGCAGTACCACCCGCAGTAATCACGCTATCGAATGAAAACACCATATCCACCAAAATAATTTGTACTATCGCCTTTCCAAAAGTAAATTGTTTCTTATTTTTCTTTTGAGCATTTATGTCTTCACCCTCTAATTTCTGATGGATCTCATGAACTGATTTATAGATAAGAAATAATCCGCCCCCAATCATAACCAGACTTGCCAAATCGAAGGGCTTTTCCAGAATGGTAAATACAGCTTTTCCTTTTTGAGCCAATAACCAACTCAGACCTAATAACAAAATACTGCTAATAATTATTCCGGAAATCACCCAAAAATAGCGGGCCTTTTTATGCAATCTGGCCGGGAGCCGGTTAATGATAATGCTTACAAATATCACATTATCTACACCCAGAATAATTTCCAGAATGACCATAATAAAAAAACTGATAATGCTGTCACTCGTAAATAAATGGCTCATAATATGATTTCATATTAATGATGAATTCTCATCAGCAATCAGAAATTATTTTCGGTAAAAACTTCTTACCAAAATACAAGCCATAATCATTTACGTATCATATCAGATAATTCTAATTAAGTAAATTAAAATCATAAACCATATTTACTCACCAGGTAAATCAATGCCACCATATTTGCTGCGCCTAATTTCAATTCTCTTTCACTGACCATTTCAAATACATCATTGGCATTGTGATGAATATCAAAATAACGCTGATTGTCGGGATTAAATCCTGCAACAGTAGTTCCGATTGATTTTAAAGGATCTATATCCACTCCGCCGCCATGAGGTAAAAATTCAGTTACACCGTAAGGAACGAACAGTGGTTGCCATTGCATTATTTTTTTGAGACGTTCCGGTGTGGTAGTAAAACCAAAGGACCTTGGTGTAAATCCACCTGCATCACTTTCCAGCGCAAACAGATGGTTATTATTGTCTTCTTTTGCTTGATTCAAATATTCGACTGCTCCGCGCAATCCATTCTCCTCGTTTGCAAAAAGTACAGCACGGACGGTTCTTTTGGGTTTCAGATCCAGCGCTTTTAAAGCCCGGATCACTTCAATACTTTGCATCACCCCTGCTCCATCATCATGTGCTCCTTC
>JBDSBN010000090.1:0-6347 GCA_039921585.1 Ginsengibacter sp.
CATTTGCTGCCAGGCATTTAAATATTTTTTGAGCAAGGCGTCCGAAAAGTCTTGTTCTGCCTTCTTTGGCTCCAACAATAATTCGCAGAGATGAACATCGATAGAAATCATTTTATCCTGATAAGAATAGGCATATTGTTGATTATTCTCGATGAGTGTTTTTGTATCAGATAGCAATGTCTTCGCTGCTTTTAAAGATGGTAAATTGTACTTTTGGGCACCGGCTATTACTTCTTTACCCCAGGCATGATTGCTCATAAGAACCAGGATGGATTCCAACAAATACCAATGAATTAACGGGCGTATCTTACACACTTCATCAGCTATTTCATAAGCATGCCGGTAATCGATAGCTGCTTCAGAAAGTACGGAAGTTTTTTGCTTTAGAGTGTTTAGGATTAAAACTTTGCGCATGTTGGCACTGCCTTTCAGGCTAAATCGTTCGGTCGTAGGACTTATATAAATCAGGTAATCGAGTTGTTCTAAAACAGCATTGATTTCTTCATTGGCCTCTTTTGATTTGATTGTTTTTGATTTAAATAGCTGCACCGCTTTTTGCACTTTTGTATGACAGAAAGTTTCCAGGGTAGAGACATAAAAATTAGCTTCATTCATTTTAAATAAATCATCAAATCTGGAAAGTGCTGCCTGATACTCTAATAATCCTGCATAAATGAACGCTTCCTTCTCTGTGATAAATGCGTTACGGATATTTGCTGTATCTACTGCCTTTGATATGCTGGATACATGCGTCATAGCATCCTGATCATATAAGTCGCCCATTTCCATTTGACCATATAAATTATTTAAATCGATGACGGCTTCTTCTGAGATTAAATATGATTTATCTGTGGAGGAACTGCTGCGTTTAACATCAAATTTATAATAGGGATCTCCATAGCATTGATAGGCTCCCCAGGTGTTATGAGCAGGGTGATGTTCAAAGCAATACTTGCGGGCATGTTTTACCGCATCCCCAAAGCAAGCCCCGTTAAACATGTTTTCGTAAAATATTCGGGCGAAATTTAATGCTGCAGTATCTTCTACAGCCCAACCTGCAACAACGACTGCTTTTACTCCATTTGTGATCAATTGGGTTCCAATATTCGCAGCAAGTTGATACCGGCTTTTATATAAGGCTTCTGCCTGACCGTCCGATTTGCCCAGGAAACAACAGTTTACAAAAACAAATTCGGGTGTGGCACTCATTTGCTTTATTTCCGCTGTGGTTAAAAATAATTCCCGCCCGATGACCATCCCTGATTTAGCAGGATCCTTTTCATCAAAAATTCCATGTCCGGCCAGGTGAATAATCTTATAATCCTGTGAAAATAGTTTTCTGATAATGGAGGATGCTTTCTCTTTTATACTGAGATTTAAATTAAAATCGTATTGCTTTAATTTATCGGCTACCAGGTTTGCTTCATCTTCTGCTCCCTTCAATTGAGTGATGTATCCATCCAAAAACGGATCTCCAACCACCAGCACATTGTTTGTCGCTACCGTGTTTATAGTGAAATTAGTATCCTTCATGCTGAGTTGCCTGATCATGCCTGCACTCACACAAAGTGGTTTTGCATCTGCAATACTATCCTGCAAAAGTTCCCAGGGATAACCCGCCGTGTAATTGTCGACTACCCAGCTGGCATTGCTTCTTCTTTTTAATTGTTCTTTAAAATCAGTTGGGATCAATAATTCAAAAATAGTTTTCGCTAATTCTTTACTCCATTGATTTTCTGTGGAAATTTCATTCAGCATCTGCTGAATGATTTTTGGACTTAAGTAGAGTTCTCTTTCCAAATCTCTTGCTGCTCCGGTACTTGCTGTAAAAACAAAGCAACTCCGGTCCCCATCAAAACTTGAACCTTCTTTTAACTTCACCACCATTCTGTTCCACCAGTTTTCACCTCCACTAAGCAATATTCTTTTCCTCTTACCCTGTAGGCAAACAATCTTTTTGTTGATGGCTATATTTAATTGCTTGTCCTCTTCTGCTGCTATTTTAAATAAGGAATAGAAACAGCTCATGGCTACATCTTCAAATAATTCTATAAACTCAAGATTTTCAATTGCCGGTCCTGCCCCATCTTTTAATTTGGCTATTTTATCATTAGCGTTTTGTACCCCCTGTACAATTGCCCGACCTGCATTTTCTATGGAGAGCCCGCCATAGCCGCTTCCCACGACCAAGGCTGAGATTCCCAGACTTTCGCGGGGTTGATTGCCCACACCCTGTTTATCAATATTTAATAAGTATTTACAAATAGCCTGCTGTACCGTTTGGGTAAGCTGATAAGCAGTAAAGGAACTTAAGGGACCAAGTCCAACGATGATAGCTCCTTTAAAGCCATCCTCATTTAAGGGAAAGAAATCACTGGTGCCAATTTCTCCGGGATAAATTCCTAACTGATGACGATCTGATAAGGCATAATGGAGTTTTTTGTCAATGATAGATTCCGCACTGGTAATGCCGTCATGCAAAAAATGACCACTTAATAATGGATAGGTCGCAAACCTGAGGTCTCCATTGCTGATGGTAATGTGCAACTGCCGTGTAGGCTCACTGATGGTTTCAGCGGGTGTAATTCCCAAAACAGCATTTTCCAATGCTTCTGGTGTCAGATCATAACTGTCATGGACAGGTGTTTTAAATACTTTTTCATTTCCTCGAACTACGGGCCGGGTTTTACTAAACAAATTGGTGGCTCCTGTTCTTAATATTTCTTCTAGTCCACGAAAGAGAGAGGGTTCTGCAGATAAAGCTCCATGAGAAACATTGACATAATAGACGGATTGATTCTCGATCATCTTTTTTGGAATACCTGTTTCCCAGGTGACGCTCTGATCGCCTTCACCGGTGCTTAAGTATACAAGTTCTTTTCCGTTCATCGTTTGGTCTATCCGAATGCCACAGGGAGTCGATTTGTCCTTTCCGGCTACGTATACGGCATTGCTATAATCTATATTGTCGGCATTTGAAATGATGTGATCCCGATAACTCCCGAAGTTGATTAAATCCCCCGGCATAGGTAATGGCCATTTAGAATCTCCCAGAGTTGCTGCCATCTTAGCCCAGGTATCTTTATCTCCAAAATCCCGATCGTTATCTTTAGTCAAAGGCAATAGGCTTAATAACCCAGGGAATTTGGAGAATATTCCAAGCAACGTTTTTTTATTATGGAAAATATCGATTTTGCTGAGTTTGTCAATCATCACATCATTGCCCAATAACACAAAAGGAATGCGGTAAGAGCCACCGAGTGGTGAACCCAGGAAAATCATTTTAAAACCTGCTGACTGATTCAATTTGGTCCAGATATCTTTTTGAGTAAGAATAAAATCCCTGACCAGCACACCGCCCATAGAGTGTCCAATGATTTTAATGGGTTGTTTGTAAGCCAGAAGTTCTTCTATTTTATCTTTAAATAAGGCAGCCGCATCATTCAGTGGCATCCGCCAGTCAAAAGCAATGGTGACCACATCATAGGATTCTTGAAGATATTTCACCAACTTTTCGTAGGAAGTTTTAATGAGTGAGGGAGCTTCTACATCCTGGTTTTTAATATCAATCCGCGTTAATTCGCCTGCGAGAAATCGGAAGTAATTGATCCAAACCAGTTTTTTATCTACAGAAAGATTCGATCCCATAATACCGGGAATCACAATGGCGATTGGCCTGGTACCAGTCACTGTATTGGAGAAAACCTGGCCACCATCCAGTTTCAGAAGAGCATTCCGATCCAAACCTGCCGCACCCCTTTCCAGTATTTGAAATTCAGGAATCAAGGTAAATTCCGGAGTTTTTAGAGCATTTAAAAGAGCAGTTTGTGTATCCTTATTTTTAAAATAATGAAAATGATCTGTATCCTGTGTTTCATTAAAAAAGTAATACACCGCCTTGCTTCTTTGAGCTCCGCGATACATGGCCGCCGTATTTACGACGAGGTCATTGTTTTTTGTAAAGAATAATCTTGCGGCTATAATGAGCAAGGCTTTGAAACTTATATTTGTCTTACAATTACCTGAAATGATCACGAGCGGATTATCTACTTTAATCAGCGATTGCGGGCTATTGAGTACTTTAATAAAGGGCGAATCCGGATTCATCGCTTCCAGACCAGGCAATACATTGACATCGTTTCTATAATTAATGGCGGAGGCTGCGAGCGATTTGAAAGATTGATAAATGGGATTTAAAACCATGCCGGTAGCAAAGCCAGCCAGATTAAAACTCATATTGAAGAAATGGTCCATTCTGGAGCCTACCAAAGTCGTTCCGCTTGCCGGACAGGCAACTCGGATAAACTTTCCAATACTTAGCTTTTTATTCTGTAATTCAGCAAGAATTTCTGCATGGTTTTTTAAATCTGCCTGGCGGGATTCATTTTCCAGAAATGCAAGTTCATTGGCATCAAATCCCCGATTGCTCTCATCTCCATTGAAATAGCGAGCCAGTAAATCGCCCACCAAACCGCCCCGGGAGTGACTTATCAGATGCAGTGTGGCTGTCTGAGGTAATTGTTTGACCAATTCCAGCACATTTAATAAAGGGCTTTTGGATAGTGTTTCATGTTGAAAAGCGATTACCTGCCCTTCATAAGCCTGATGGATATAATCCCAGGTAGCAGTCTTGACCAATTCACCAAAAGAACCAATGGTAGAGGAACTGGTTCCATGTAAAAAAAGCAACCACGGTTTGGCAGATTCTTTAGCAATAAATGGTTGTAAGATGAAATTTTTATCAATTGTGTATAAGCCGCTTAAATTTTCCAATTGCTTTCGTTCTAAATCCTGAGCCAGTTCGATCAGTTCATTCGCTACTTTTTTCTTCGTAAAAACATGTAGGGCTTTAATTAAAATATCGCCAACAATACCTCGCTGTGCTTCCATGTTCTCGATGGAAGATGGAAGGACGAAACCTACATCTCCCGGACCACGCTTTACAGCAACTGCTTCGGGAAAGATATCTTCCAGGGTATCTGAATTGCAAAACCAGGAAGTATCATCGCTAAATTTCAATTGCAGGATCTCTCCATTTTCCAGGTTTACGGTGTGGGTATCCTCCAGTCCACGTACCTGACCATCCAATTGGTAACTTTCTTTTAATTCCAGAAAATCATTGGGTGCTGCTTCAATAGAAGTAACCTGCTTACTACCTTTGACAATTATTTTTGGAATACTCATGGGAACATTTTAGTGTTTAAATTTTGGGAAATTCCTTACTTCATCTGTTTATAAAAAATGTTTTCAGGAAGGATGAGAGGATGATGAACAATACGTTTTACATAAAAACGGAATAAAAATCTCGAGGTATTTAGAATTGCCTGAAAGTAAAATTCTCAGGGTGTCTTAAACGAATAACTAGATAAAATGATCGTTGATCATTATAAAACAATCTGAATTATTAGCAGAAAATAAAATAGGGATCTCTCTGGGAACTATTGTGCAAAAATTGATTGGATTCTTACAGAAAACCTCCTCAGTCTGATTAGGGCTGTATGGTGCTAAAAAAGGAGACAGAAAATCCATGGTTTAAAAATTAATAATCGTGACTAATTTATTCAAACTGGGTTTCTGTGTATCAGGGGAATCAAGATGCCGGAGTTTTCGGGTATTCGTTTTGTGAAACCGGATAATGATTGTACTAATTTCTGATAAATAAATAACACTACCAAATTGGGACTTTGTAAACACAGGAAGTAGCGACTTGTTTTGACCACCAAGACTCAAAGAACACAAAGATGAGAGCATTTTTTTAACGCCATTCCACCCGAAGTAATAGCAAAGGAGGTGAATTGTTGAAGGGGTAAATGGTTGTATTGTTGAATGGCTTGATGGTTGAATTGCATAGTTATGTTTAGAACCCCAGCCCTGAAAGGGCGTAGGGTGCAGTCCTATTTAATTGACCAGGTTGAATGGTTAAAAGGTTAAATGGTTTAATGCCTGAAAGGTTCTATTGCCTAGTTGGGTGTAGAACCCCAGTCCTGAAAGGGCGTAATATCATAAAAATAGGGTGCAGCCCTATTAAACCCCAACCCCTTCCAAAACAACCACATCCCTATCCAACGCTTTCAATCGCTTCATTTGTATATTCATATGATGAAGTACCGTAGCTTCATAATCATTTTGTTTCTCACTCGTTTTACTAATGAGTACAAACATTTCCAATCCTAAAAGAAAGAAAAACCAGAGCAACCAAACGGTAAGTGCGATGTGAGATTCAGAGATCAATTTATACATCACTTTTAATTCATCCAAAAAACCCACTTTACTGCGGATGTCCTTTTCCACCATCGGCCGCAACGCCAGAAGATTGCTGTCCAGACTCGCTTTTCTGCTGCGCAAAT
>JBDSBN010000091.1:0-19024 GCA_039921585.1 Ginsengibacter sp.
AATTTGCTGCAACTTCTCCGCCATTTGGAACATTAAAAGATACAGTGCTACCAGTTGTTGTTATAGTTCCAATTGTAGCACCATTCATTGTTCCGGTACTTCCACTTAACCCGAATCCGGCCGGAAAAGTAATTTCTACTGCTTTTCCAACAGCAATAGCAGCATTTGCATCATTCTCAATCTTAGCATTCAAAGTATAATTTGCCGTAGCACCCGCGCAAGTAGGACTTGCTGCCACGGAAGTCCAGGTACCCGTATAATTTGTGGCAAAACTTTTTACCGGCATCATACCAACCACAAAGACAAAGCAACTCAAGGTAAGAGCAATAGCCCTTGATCTTAATGTTGAAGATAATAAATGATCAATGTATATTTTCCTCATAAAAATTCAATTAACCCGAAATAATAATGTACAAAAATGGCACAGAGGATTTAAACAGAATATAATGAAGCCCTTACTAGCAGAAGGTTTCGGGATGGTTCCGGAAATTAATAGGATAAGCCAGATATACTAACTGGTCATTCGTAAGGTGTGGAAATAGAGGCAGCTAATCCAAATTAATTAACTGTTGGGTGCTAAGGTAGAATTTAATTTCATGTGATTAAAGCTTTTTATAAGAAATTTAAAAAAAAAACGTATTTGGACCCCACTTCCCTGTCCTTCAAGGAAGGCAAAAAATTGCCGCATCGGGAATTAGCAGAAAAGGAGAAAATAAATACCAAAAGGTCATGCTCTATTTAAAGGTCTGAGTGGAACCTATTCTATTTTACAGAATCTTTTAAAACCTCCAGGCGTTTGTGCGATTGGCTTCGAGGGAAGGAAAACCCTGGAATGCTTTGGGTAAGAAGAGAGCAGATTGCTTTGGCAGAATTGTATTTTTTAAAACCTTGTAGTGATGTTTCCGTCGCGCAATGACGATCATCCTCCAACACTAACTTCTTTCTCCAAATCAAATAGTGCAGGATTTAACCCTGCTCAAAGAGCCGGGCTGGAAACGCCGTCAAGTTTACAGCAGTGTTTAAAACATCTCCACTTACCATCAATATTCAACCACAAAGACTTAAAAAAAACAAAGAAGAAAGATAAAAACTTCGTTTTTCACTTTGTGTCCTTCGCACCTTTGTGGTATGCTGTCTTCTACTTCTTTCTCCGAATCAAACACTGAAGGGTTTTGCTTCACACAATAGACCAGGCTGAAAACGCTTTCAGGTTTATATAAAAACTTCCGGAGCTTTTTACTCCGGAAGCAGTTTGTAATGCTGATAACCGACTATCAGATGATTCACTTTGTTAAGGGCAATATTATCCCGGCATTCAATTAGGGGATCGAATACCGTTTTGATTTTTTGGATGATGGAAACAAAAGACCTTATTTAAAATATTAGTTTGATCATTTTTACACCAGTTTGTATGTTACTGACTTCCAGTGTGTACATTCCACGTGGCAAAGAATTATCCCAATTCATTTTTTCTGTATAATTTCCACCTGTGTGGTTTATTTTTTTAGATAGTAATACCTGTCCTACCGGATTAAATAAACGAAGATTGTATTCTCCGGCTTCCTGGTTATTTAACTGAAGACTTACCTGGCCATGTGTGATCGGGTTTGGGAAAACAGAAAGTGAACCGGCAGCGTTTTCCACTGTTACTTTCACGATGTGGCTATATGCAAATCTGCCATCTAAATCCAGGCTTTTAATACGGTAATAATGATTTCCGGATGCTACATTTTTATCTAAAAACTCATATTTACCTGCGCTCCGGTTTTGAGATGCAACACTACCGATTTTATTAAATTCAATCCCATCTATAGAGCTTTCCACTTCATATCCTGAAAGAGCTTCTTCATTTTCAATTGTCCACTCTACCAAAATATCGTTATTGCTTTTCGTTGCTTTTACTCCCGTAAAAGTTACAGGTAATACCGCTGCCGGTCTGAATATGATCATAAATCTGTCAGAAGAACTTGCACCTGACTGATTGGAGACTGTAAATGGAATGGTTGTATTAGCAGTCAGATCAATCGGTGTTTGTGTTTGCAAGAACTTATCTTCCAACCAGGCCTGCATTCCAGGGATGGCAAAGTTTGTTGCCTTAATTTCCATTTGGTAATCCTGAGCACGCATTCCGGACATATGAAAAAATAAGGTGTCGTTTGCTGTGATATTTTGACGACTTTCAAGAGACAAGGTGCTTCCCGCAGAACGGATGGAAAAGTTTTCCGCACTGTTACTCATTTTACGTGCATCCTTTCCATCTATATCATTACTAAAAGAGTCACTCATCCGCATTAAATTCCCATCAGCAAGAACCGCTTCTCCGGATCCAAGTGCATAAATTGTCGTTTGCAAAGAGGATACTTTCCCGGAAGGTCCGGCACCTCTTTGAATGCTCATAGCAGGAGGAGTTTTCACATCTTCAGTAAAATATACACTTCCGTTATTTTTTGTAGCCTGAACGAAAAAAGCCTGGCCGCTTTCGATGTAGGATACCGAACTATCGACGTAGCTTCCGCCACCGGGGCTAGCCTTGTAGGTATCTCCCATTTTATATAAAGTCTGGAAAGCACCTAATCCATATGTACCACCCAATTTTGGATCCCACAGATAAATAAATTCATCCACACCACCGGTCATTTCTATTTTGCTGATATAAATTTTAGACGCATATGGGTTACCGATAGACGCCCAGGTTCCTGCCTGCACCGGCATTTCTTTGGTAGTACCTGTAACAATCACTCCTTTCGTACGCATTACAACCGGCTTTGCCAATGCGTTATAGGTAAATACAGATCTATCGCCTCTTACCATAACCATATACCCCTGCTCATTATAGATAAGTTCATTCGTGCTTACAGGACCATTGTCATATTTTCCTGTAGCGGAATTGAATGTTTTCATAGATGGACCTGCGCCAGTATATAAATCAAAACCGTTTGCCGGAACATTGTTGTATGGTGTCGTGAGCAGTGTTCCATATCCGCTTTGGGTATTTGCAATAGGTGTTATTCCGGTAGCTTTTCCTGCTTCCTGCCATGACTCATAAATGGTAGATCCAATCGTAGGAGTTGCCAGATGCATCCAGGCTTTACCATGCTGGTTCAGTGATTTATCTGTACCGGTATTAATATATCGCTCCACTATAAACTTTCCTTTAATGATATTATCAATCCCAACTACTCCCAGATTTGCTGTTCTTAAAATGGTGGACTTTAAAGTGATATTATCACCAGTATTTAAAGAAGCTTTAGTAGTTCCGAAGGTAAGATCGCCGGTAATATTTAGGGTATCTCCGATCACTTTACTTATTTCCAAACCTGCACTGTTGCTCACAATTAGATTCCCAATTGACTTGTGTTTAATTTGCGATCCGGATAAAGTTTGCATTGTTGTACCATTAAATTCTACAGTACCCTCTTTAAAATCTAATACACCGTTATTAGTGATTGTTCCCGCAATACTTATTTTCGCTTGACTTCCTATTTTAAGAGAAGCTCCTGCCGCAACCTTGAGATTTCGAACGGCAATTGTCCCTTTAGTTATTTCTGGATAAAATAGGGAGCTAGAAAGGACCGGGATAATTACATCCTGGTTTTCATCCGGAATACCGGGACACCAATTCGCAGGATTGTTCCAATCAGTATTTTTACCAAACCATGTATTTTTTGGTCTGATAGTAACTGTAACAGTATTGATTGTATTATAGGCAGTGCTTTGACCTCCTTGCACAGTGGCTTTACAAGTTACGATGTATACTCCCGGTAGAAGATTGTTTAATTGTACATTTGATGAATCATTGTTTGTGGTAAAAGTTGCAACCGGTAAAACAGACCAACTATAAGTATGTTTCAAATCCTTTCCGGAATAAACCGGATCAATTTTAAGAGAAACAGGACCTGATGTACATCCGGAAATATCTCCCGTGATAGTATATTTTGGTAAACCTCCGAGGGAATTAAATTGTTCGAAAGAAAAATGTGCATTATTTGCATTATCACTTGATACTGAAATAATTACTCCTCCTATAACCAAGCGCTGGGCAGCGTTACCATTTCCTTCGGTTGGTTGTAATCCGGAATTAACACCTGGATTATTTATGATAATAGAAGTACCGGAATTGAACCTCAATTCCACATTTTTATTCCAGAAAATTTGTCCATTTGGCCCATTAATAATTACAGAGGTAAAATCAAGGTCAACGTTACTATTTAATAAAAGAGTCCCATTAATTGTAAGCACACCTGTTTTTGATAATAAAGTTGACGCATCTACAGTACTTCCTGCAGGAATGGTATAATCTGCTTTTGCATCAAATGAATGGAGAACAGTTAATGTAATAAAAAATAATATAACCTTAAAAAACCAGCTAAATTTTTCGCGGGCATTTTGTGCCTTAGCGTCAAATTTCACACAGTTTAAAAATGTAAAAAGCCTCATACAGTTCGTTTTTTCTTATGTTAAAAATATACAGAGGTTATTACAAAGGATGCTGCTAAAACATATGTTCTAACAATAAAGGAATTAATTAATAGTCTTTACATGGATGGTGGATAGGATAAATTCTAATAAAGGGAATTTGGCCTTTGTAAAATAGGCATCGTGTATAAGTATTCGTTTTGTAATCAGTTAGGGAATACAAACATAAAGCGCCATTTTCATGATTGCAAATTTCCAGACAGTATTTTTACGGCATTAACGTATAATAGGGTAAAAGTACGCACTTTTAAGAGGAAGAAAAGCCAAGGACAATTACGAAAAGGATCAATTTCTCGTTTTATTCCGATCAATCGTTAAGCAAAGTTGCCAGCTTTTAAAAAAGCTGGCAACTTATATCATATCAAAAAAAAAAGACACGCCCCCTATTTTGTGAAATCATTCATTGGCAGTTAAGCAAAAAACGGGGTTACAATTGCAAGCACCTGTTCTTTTGTAAGAGGTTCATCAAATGCCTCTGATGCGGCTTCGGCAGATATATCGAATCCACCAATATTTGTAATCATTACGCCTGCCTGATTAACAACCTGCTCGCCATCATAGCTTGCCTGTACTGCTGCACTACCAATTCCACTTTGATCCAGAGTGATCCATGGTTTTAGATCTATACCAGATGGGACAAGCAAATTGGCTTTTCTGCGCATATAACGTAAATGAGCTGCGTGCCTGCCTTCTACAGAATGGATCTGTAAAGCGGCCGTCAGATAGTCATTGTTGGACATTAAATTGGGCGCTTGTCCCTTATATGCCCGAACACCGGTATCTTCAAAGGTTTGTGCAACGGCTAACATCGTTCCATAATCCGAAAAGACCCCCGGAAAATTACCTTTTGCAGTAAAATCGAAATCAGCAAACTGAAAAGAAACAGGTGTGAATCCGGCTGCAGAAATAGCTGTTTTCAAAAAGTTCACATGCGCATTTTCATGATCCCTTATTGTGGTAAAGGCCATTTTGGAAGCAGCATCAGGAAACATGCCGACCTCGACTGCTTTAATATAAAAGTTTGCTTCCAGGTATTCCAGAGTCAAAGCAAAATTCAACGTATCCGGAATACTATCACCTGTAGGTGGAGGTGGAGCAGCGGAAGCTTTTTGCAACATAGAACCAAGAGCGAATGGGATAGAAGCAACCGCTATTTTTCCGGAGGTTCGTGCAAATTGCTTCATAATGTTTCTGCGGGAATCCAACCGGTCGAAGATTTCAGGGTCAGATTTTTCGATGACGGAAAATATATTTTGTAAGTTCATATTGTTTTAATTTAACTGGTGGGTAAATTACTTGCGTTTAATTTCGATTTCAAAAAGAATGAAGCTATTGTGAGCACTTCATCAGGAGTGCGTACTACATCCAGCCCCATAGCATCCACAACCGTCATATCTGCAAAAGATCCCGGTTGAATTAAATCCCGAATCAGCGCAGCGTGGCGAGCCTCTACAGAAACAATCTTACCGGCGATGGTCAGGTAATCTGCACTCACCAGGAGTTTTCCTGCACCGTTATAGGCCGAAACACCAAGATCTTCAAAAGCCTTTGCCGTTCCTAAAACACTGTCGCGGCTGTTAAAATTAATTTTTTTAAAATCTACCTCCAGAGCAGGAATAGCAGCGGAAGAAAGAGCGGCTTTAAAAAATTCACGATGAGCAATTTCATGATCTCTTACATCTTTCAGATATGCCATTTCCGTAGCACTCATATTTTTGTAAGGAGTTTTAATGACCTGTGTGTAAAAGGCTGCTTCTAATTGCTCCAGTGCATAAGCATAATTAAGCACACCAGTATCTCCACTACCCAGGTTTATCCCTGAATTGTGCATTCCATTGTTTTTTCTGCATGCAGATGCTGTGGCAATCACTGCGGCTGTTCCGCCCATGATCCCAAAGAACTTACGCCGCGAAAGATGGGATGCACCATCACGGGAAAAGACTTCCGGAAAAACTTCGTTGGTTTGATCGTTTAACATAACTTTTAGAATTAAATGATGAATAATTGGGATTTAGCCCATGTTCATATTATTTACGAAAGAATGTGGAGGAAGGTTTAAAAGTTTTTTTTGCGCGAAGCTGAGATTCGCAAACCATAGATTAATTAAGAGAAGAAATCGGCTTGATAAATTTTAATAGCAATAAAAAAATGCTACCAGAGGCAAATTAAATTTCAATGCAGCAAAATCATCCTTTAAACTAGATAACTTTAATACTTACATTTCGGAAATAACCACCATTTCACTCATTGTTGGTGTGGGACTACCACCAGAATTTTCCAGAGTAATTGCAAATGCATCTGCTTTTCCAAAACTTTTCATTTTTTGGATAGAATAGGCAGCCTTTTCTGATGAGATCATTCCAGCATCTACGGGTTTTCCATCTATAATTGCCCAAAGCTGGTATTGCTTTCCTGAAGGGGGGGCAGGAAGATTCATGAAATCTACATAAACCTGACCAGTATTTTTCATCCAGAATATTTTGGCTATCGCATCAGGTGATTGAGGCGTGCCTTTCATGACAACATTTTGAGTGTATTTATCTGTAACAATGTTTAAATTGTCCGTGAGAAATATGTTCCGTTTTTGTTGCTCATCCAATGACTGTTGCACCAGGTCCAATTTGTTTCGGGTATCCTCATTTTGATTATAAAAATAGTACCCAAACGCTATACTTCCGATCAAAAGCACAAGCATGGCAGCGGAGGCCATCTTATAAAAGGAATGTATTTTATTTTCTATTACAACGGGTGCTACTGCGGAGCTTGACCCTCCTATTTTCGCATTGTTGGAATGTTGCTCTTCAGTATTCTTATCCGAAAAAAGATTTACCATAAGCTTCTGCTTCACAGAGCTATCAGGTATCTGAGCATTTTGCAGTGCATAATTTTCCAGAGCAACCTCTATTAGATCTAACTCTTTTTTCAAATCAGGATATTGTGACAAAAAGCTTTCTACTATCACACTCTCTTCCGGAGTAACAGCACCCAAAGCATATTGCTCAAGTAATCCCGATAATATAAATTCTTCTTTTTTCAAACTTTTCGAATGACAATATTTTTTAGTTCCTGAATAGCTGACCGCATTCTTGATTTAATTGTTCCGAGAGGTATTGACAATCTTTCGGAAATTTCTTTTTGGGTAAATCCATTAAAGAATGCCAGGTCAATTAACTGTTGATGATCTTTATTAAGCAGATTTACTTGTTTTCGAATTCCCATTGCATCGAATGCCTCTCTTCCATGTTTACTGGCTTCTGATTGACTTACGAGATTTTCCACATTTTGGATTTTCATTTGTTTTTTATGAGCCTTACTTCTTACCGTGTCAATTGTCAGATTCCGTGTAATTTGAATCATCCATGTAAATAATCTTCCTTTTTCAGGATCATAGCTTTGAATATTTTTCCAAATTTTCAAAAAGGATTCCTGCAAAACATCTTCCGCCAAAATTTTATCACTCAAGACTTTTAAAATTACTCCATAAAGTGCAGCTGAATAGCAGTCATACAAATAACTAAAGGCATCCTCATTACTTTCTTTTAATAATGTAACCAGTTCTGCCTCTGTATATTTATTTGAATTTGGCAATAATTTTCATTTGTCATCTTAAAGGTCTCATATTTTTTTGAAAATCTATTCATTTATTTTTTAAACTTATGAAGTTTCAGGGATTTTGGAATATAAGTCGCTTTATATCCATCTATCAAAAGCTATATTAATTGAAAACCTTTAAAACAAATTAAATATTAATACGTTTTTAATAAACTATTTTAATTAAATGAACTTCACCGCCCCTTGATAACAGATGTTTATTCACGTAAAATAATTGGATGGAATGTAGCGACCTCCTTATCAGTGGGTGCGCAATAGAGGCTTTAATGATGTCTATAAAAAATAGTTCCGGAGCACAGAATGTAATTCATCAATCAGATCGCGGTATTCAATATTGTTGCCATGCTTATAATACTCTAGTGAAGAGTAATGGAATAAGAATGTCAATGGGCGAGGTGGGAAATTGCTACGATAATGCAATTGCAGAAAGAGTAAATGGCATACTCAAAGATGAATATCTACTGGATAGTGAATTTATAAACCTTGACCATGCACAGAAGGCAGTGAAAGAAGCCGTTTTTCTTTATAATCATGAACGGCCACATTGGTCTATAGAACTATAGGTACCTACAGAAATCTACAATAAAAATAGAGTTCTAACAGGAAGAGTTAAGGTCGCTTACAAGGTTCGGTGGAGGCTCCCTTCAAAGAGCCATTCACCGAACCTTGTAAGAGAAGGGAAGTAACATGCGTAATAATAATAAAAACTGTCAACTTTTTCCGGGACAAGACAGTTTTATCTCAAGGCTCAAAGCTCACAGCTTCAATAAACCACTCTTATCACCTGCGCGCTACCGTCAGGTTTGCTTAATTCTATCTGATACAATCCACGCGGTAATTGGTTGTTCCAGGAAATTTTTTCTGTATGATTGCCGCCGGAATAATTGATTTCTTTCGATGACAATACCTGTCCTGCAGGATTGATTAACCGGATGCTATAAATGCCTTTCGGCATGTGACTTATTTGAACGTTGACGAAGCCATTTGTGACAGGGTTTGGATAAATATGGATATTTCCAGCGGTTTTTTCGGCCCAAACTTTTACAATTTCCGAAAGAGAGCTTTTTCCATTTTCGTCTATACTTCGCACCCGAAAATAAATGTAGCCTTCAATAATGTTTTCATCGAACCATTCATAATTCGCGCCGGGAATGTTTTTGGCTTTGACAGTTGCGGTTTTATAAAACGTATTTCCGTCGGTTGATCCTTCAACTTCATAATATTTTATGCTGATCTCATTTTCTACCTTCCATTCTACCAAAATACCCTCTGCTTTAAGAGCGGCCTTTATTCCGGCAAAAGTAACGGGCAACGGAGATGCCGGAGCCATAAAAATAACACGAAATCTATCCGGTGCATATGATCCGGCGATATTGGTAACGGCAAAATCGACTGTTGTGGTATCGTCCAAATTTAAAGGAATGGATTTTTGCAAATAGGTATCTTCCAGCCATCCCCGGGTTCCGGGTGGGGTTATATTTTCTGCGGTTATTTTTAGTTGATAATTTTGGACCAACACCCCGGATAGCCAAAAGGATATTGTATCCGAAATCTTTATATTTTTCCGGGATTCTATCACCAGGTCTTTGCCATGGGAACGGATTCCGAAATTCTCCGAAGTATTGACCATTTTCCGGGCATCTTTTCCATCTATGTCATTGGAAAAAGCATCACTGAAAAGCACAAGATTACCATCAGTAAGAAAAGTTTCCCCATTGCTAATGCCATAAAGACTTGTGCGTAAGCTGCCGGTTTTGGTTCTCCCTAAAGGTTCTCCCCTCATTATCACCCTGCTTTCGGCGGTTTTTATATTTTCATTAAAAAAAACAGAACCGCCCGAATCTGTAGCTTGTACCAAAAAGGCCTGACCACTCTGTAAATAATTGGCTGGAGCAAAGCCATAACTTCCTTCGCCCGGTGTGGCTCTGAAATCTATGCCATCGAATTTTAATGCTTGCCATCCTCCTAATCCGTAGGAACCACTTAATTTGGGATCCCAGACAAAAATGACATCATCGACTCCTCCTGTAATCGACAATTTCCGGAGATCTATTTCTGATGGGTATGGATTTCCAATGGATTCCCAGGTTCCTTTTTGAACAGGGATCGGTATTGTATTACCTGTTGTAATATATCCCTTACTTCGAAGCACAGTGGGGTTAGGCGGCGCATTTGATGTAAAAACTGTTCTATCGCCTCTTACAAGAATCATGTAGCCTTTTGGATTATAAATTTCTTCAAATGTAGTAAGTGGCCCTTTATCGTAACTACCGGTGGTTGAATTAAATGTTTTAATAGATGGTCCCGGAGCAGTATAAAGATCAAAGCCATTTGCCGGCACATTGTTATAGCCGGTTGTAAGCAATGTCCCGTAGCCGTTTTTCCTGTTGGACAATGGCGTTCTCCCATCGGAAACCCCTGCTTCCTGCCAGGAATCTTTAATGGACTGTCCGACAACCGGAGTTGAAAGATGTTGCCATGATTTCCGGTGTTGTCCCAACAATTGATCAGTACCCAGATTGAAATATCGTTCTACTACGAACTTTCCGGTAATTGTATTCTTCTCTCCTACTATTCCAACGCTTGCAGTACCATGGTGGCTGGATCTCAACGTGATATTATCACCTGTATTTAAAATTGCATTGGCCAGTCCAAAAGAAAGTTCCCCGGTGATATTTAGGGTATCATCAATTTCGGCACTAATTATCAATCCTTTTTGATTTGATATTCTTAAGTTTTTTATAGTTCTATCATGAATCTGGCTTCCTGAAAAATTTTGAAGAACTGTACCGTTGAAATCAATCGATCCATTTGTTACATCCAGAAGGCCATTATTGATAATTTTCCCGGCGATGCCCAATATTCCACCATCTGTTATATGCAGGGAGGCATTCTGATTGATCTTCAAATTCAAAATATTTATCCTGTCATTGGATAATATGGGGAGATTTTTTACCTGGGGAATAATTACTGTTGGGCACCCGTTCATTGCAAAAGGCACGGCTTCATCAGACCAGTTATTTGGATTACTAAAGTCCTCCCCTACTCCTCCGGTCCACAAATTCTTCACACCTACTTTTACAATTGGTGTTTCAACAGCTCCACAAGTGTTGTTTTTAACGGTTGCCTTGAAAATTGCCGCCTTTTGAACGTTGGCAATGGTTATTTCACTACCGGATAAGGGCAAATCTGTCCACAATTTACCGTAGTTGTCAGAAGTTTTCCATTCGGAAACAATGCCGGTAGGCTTCAAAAGGGTAATAGTAGCAGTATCGTTTTTACAAACAGAAATAATAGCTGATTCGAAATTTCCAGGTTCACTTAACTGATCAATTATTATCCTACCCGTTTTTGTTATCGGGTCACACCCACTTGTGACAGAATAATTGAATGTTCCTGCAGTAGAAGGGCTGCCTGCTAGTGTTAGGTTTCTTCCATCCCACGAAGTGGTAATACCGGGTGGTAAACCAATAGGAATAGGAATGTTTCCATCACTTCCAATTTCATAGGTGATCGGTTCTATATAGTCCCCAATACAAAATGCCTGTTGATGATCTGTTCCCGGCGCACTGATCAGGTTTATAAATGGAGAAAGGGTCGCGAAAGAAATATCATCGAGACCAAAATCATTTCCACCGGCAGCGTTTTCCAGATCAATAATTTCAATGATAGCTTTTGTGGCAGCGTCGGAATTCCAGGATCCATAAAATTTCACCCAGGTACCAGAATTGTGATTTGCAGGTTTTGCAGGCAATGGACCTGTGATGGAACCAACCTGGTGACCATTTACCATAAAACGTAAATTAGCGTAAGGGCTTACACTATTTAAACTTACTGCCTGGGCAGAAAAATAATAAGCGGTATTCGGCATTACCGTCACTTCCTGCCGCCATACGATACCGCCCTCGTATCCATTTACCAGCATAAATTTACCTGTTCCATCCGCATAGGTATGATCCTTTCCCCAAAAAGCATTGTGACTATGATTAGGAGTATTGGTTACGGTATATGATTTCTCTGGCTGAAGTCCTTGTTGAATTGTGGGTAAAATATAATTATAATCTGATGCGAACCCATAATTACCTTGTTCAAAATTTCCATTGATCACCAATTCCTGCGCTATCTTAATAGATCCAAAATGAACAACGCCACTGGCACCATGTGCCGATACTGTGTAGGTTCCTGCGAGATCTACATCAATATAACTTGACTTGCTTGTTTTTTTATCAACATATCCATTACTCCATTTCCAATTATCAATAGTCAGTGTTGATGTTGCTGTTATGCGGATTTTCCCCGGAGCACCGGGTGAACAATAGTTAGCTTTCATGGTGATCACCGGCGTAGGTTCAAATAAAGAGTTCGAACTTCTTAATACAGGAAGTTTCCCATTCTCAGAATAGTTATTGGAAAAAGGAAACCGGAATCGCTTTGTTTCTTTTTCAGTAGATACTATTTTACTTTCTGCTGTAACAGCACCTTTGAATAACCGGGAAAACTCAGCTGCTTTATAGCAGGTTCCTGAAATACTTTCCGGCTTAATTAAACCGGACCCGGTGAAAACAGTATTTAAGGACTTTGAAAAAGCAGGATCAAAAAAGAAAAGGGAAAAGATCAAAAAAAAATAAATCCTAAATAGAACTTTTCCGGATAAAAATAAAGACAATCGATATTTGTATAAAAGCATAATTGAAACAGATGAAACAGAGTTCATAAATTTGGTAATAAAGCAAATATGTTACTCAGGGTCAGATAAAACGCCTTTCCAGCGGTCAAAAAATTCAACATTGCAGGTTTGCGGAATTATCGGATTCCACTTTAATTCACTTTTTTATGTATTACTATGTATGCAACGTTTTATTTTGGGTTTTATTTTGTGGTTGCTTACTTTTCGTTCATTTTATTTCTCTTTGTTAAAAAAAGAGGGAAAGAATATACTTTCCTGAAACTGATTTATTTAACTACATTTTACTCCTTTTCTTTGGATAGCACTTATATTCTACCGACCTTTGCACCAAATTTTTAAAAAAGATTCTATGAGAAGAATATTTGTGCTTACAACTATCGCTTTAATTATCGTTTTTGGGTTATTAGGTTGGTATGTATGGGCCGGTTTCTGGTGGATTTTAGGGCTTTTTTCTATATTTATGATTGTTGGGATCAAAGATATGTTACAAAAAAAACATACTCTTTGGAGAAACTTTCCTGTTTTGGGTCGTCTTCGCTGGCTAATGGAGGACATGCGTCCTAAGTTATATCAATACTTTGTAGAAAGTGATACCGATGGGAAACCTATAAACCGTATAGATAGAAGTACTATTTACCAGCGTTCAAAAAAAGAACTGGATACGATGCCCTTCGGAACGCAATTAGATGTTTATTCTGAAGGCTATGAATGGATGACACACAGCATCTCGCCAAAAGATTTCCATAAAATGAATCATAATCCACGGGTGATCGTGGGAAATAAGGATTGCAAACAACCTTATAATTGTAGTGTCTTTAACGTAAGTGCAATGAGTTTTGGTTCTCTAAGTACAGCTGCTATTGAATCGTTGAATGGAGGAGCAAAAATTGGAAACTTTGCGCACAATACGGGTGAGGGAGGAATAAGTCCCTATCATCTCAATCAGGGAGGAGATCTAATATGGCAAATAGGAACCGGCTATTTTGGTGCAAGAGACGATAATGGAAATTTCAGTTTTGAAATATTTGCAAAAAATGCTGCTAAACCAGAGGTGAAAATGATTGAGATCAAATTATCTCAAGGTGCTAAGCCCGGTCATGGTGGAATTTTACCTGCCGCTAAAAACACACCGGAAATTGCCGCTATCCGACATGTAGAACCTTATACAACAATCTATTCACCTCCTTTCCATACAGCGTTTACCAATCCAAAAGAGCTCGTAATGTTCTTAAAGGATGTCCGAAATGCAAGTAACGGAAAACCAGTTGGTTTCAAATTATGTATCGGACATAAAAGTGAATTTATCGGAATTTGTAAAGCCATGATTGAATTGGATACCTATCCTGATTTTATTACCGTTGATGGTGGTGAAGGCGGAACAGGTGCTGCTCCTCAGGAGTTTAGTAATTATGTGGGAGCTCCATTACAAGATGGTTTGGCATTTGTACACAATATGCTTATAGGATTTGGAATCAGGCAACATATTAAAGTAATTGGCTCCGGAAAGGTTTTAAGTGGTTTTCATTTAATTCGCGCAATGGCACTTGGAGCTGATATTTGTACGAGCGCCAGAGCTATGATGATGGCAATGGGATGCATTCAGGCATTGGTGTGCAACAGAAACACCTGTCCTACCGGCATCGCCACGCAAGATCCTCAATTAGTTGCGGGACTGGTAGTAAGTGAAAAGAAAGTTCGGGTAGCAAACTATCATGAAGAAACCGTTAAATCCTTTGTAGAATTATTAGGAGCTGCAGGAATTGGAAATCATACGGAACTAACAAGAAGTCATATTTACAGAAGACTCTTCATGAATGAAGTAAGGACATTTGAGGATATCTATCCTAGTTTAGAAATCGGATGTATGTTAAACGGGAATATTCCTGAAAAATATAAACAAGATTTTGCAAGGGCGGATATGAATAAGTGGTCTTAATTATTGAATTATTAGATTATTAAATTATTAGAAATCCCTTTTCAACGGTTTTGAAAAGGGATTTTTCTTTATACGCCTATTTGTCCTCCTAATAAGAGTATTTACCTGTAGTAACGTATTAATACATCATCATGAACAGAAAGGAGCATTCTTTGGTATTTCTTCGGTACTTGTTCGGTACTTCTTCGGTACTTCTTCGGTACTTCTTCGGTACTTGTTCGGTACTTCTTCGGTACTTGTTCGGTCTGAGGGACCGAAGAAATAGCCTACATGGACCGTATGATTTGCATACATCAATCATATCATGTATAGATCATTCAATTTCTTTCATTAATGTAGTGCACCTTAAACAAAGTATCGAATTATGGTAATTGTCCTGATCAGAAATGAATTATGGTACAGGAAAAGTGAGCTGGTACAAATAAAAAAGCCGCTGCATTTTTTAAGTGTAGCGGCTATTTTATATAAACTATTTACGTTTATTTCTTTTGCAGTTTACCATTATAATTGATATCCTCACCTGTAATTGTCACATAATACATTCCTGTTTTAAGAGGTGCATTATTAATAACAACTGAGTTATCTCCTTTCAGAACGCTTAACGTTTTTGAATAAATGGTTTGTCCGCTTGTATTCCGAACCATTAGAGTTGCTGTCGTATTTTTAGGAGCACTAAATGATGCCGTAACACTGCTCACAACAGGATTTGGGAATAAATGGAAGGATGCTGCCACGTTTTGCACATTTAGTCTAATCACTTCTGAAAAGACAAATCTTCCGTTTTTGTCAATTTGTTTTAGTTTATAAAACAAATGTCCGCCAGCTCCATTCACTCTATCCTGATATTGATATTCTTTTGTAAGACTGCTGTTTCCGGAAGCTGAAACTTTTCCTACTGTTTCAAAGTCCTTTCCGTTCATACTTCTTAGGATTTCAAACCGGTCATTATTAATCTCCTGGCTTGTTTGCCATTTTAGATTAGCAGCACCATTTGAGTAAGTTCCTTCAAATGAAGTTAAAGAAACCGGGAGTGGGCCGCCTTCCGGCTGAACTTTCAATACATACTGATTAACATAAATGCAATCGGGTGAACTTAATCCAATTTTTGAGGTCGAAACGACAAGCTGGTACATAAATCCATTCATTTGTGGCTCTACTTCCCCTATAATAGCACCCGGGCTAACTTTATACTGTTTGGTAACCGGATCAAATATGGCTTGTTCACCTGAAGTCTCATCAGTAAAAGTAACCCCGCCATCTGTGCTCAATTGCCACTTAAACCAGGTGTTTTCCATTAGAGGATCAGAAACAGTATATTCAGGATTAGGTAATGAACCAGTTGTTACAGGCTGAGGCCCCGAAACTTCTACTCTGGACTGACAAACCCGAATGGAAATATCATCCAGGCCTAAATCATTTCCTGCCGCAACCGAGGTAGCATTGACTACTTCAAGGTCAACATAATCCGTTGTGGCAACAAATGACCCACCAACCAGAAGCCACTGACCATTTGAACTATACGGAATTTTCCCAGAGGTAGCAATCACATTCCCATTTACTTTAAAAGAAATATTTGGAGATGCATCATCGACATTACCATCCTGACCTGGAGCGATACTTATTACATAAGCGGAGAACTCGTAGGTTGTACCAATACAAACCGGAATTCTCTTAATCTGATAAAACAAAGGGCTTTTTGTAGTATTTGGTGCACCGTTTACGGCGAGAAAATACCCTCCATCTCCTGTATGATCTTTCCCTTTCCAGCTATTTTCTGAATGGATACAATTATGGCCATTCGCATCTCCCATATTCTTAATCAATGTATAGGTAAATTCCGGAACCATTCCTAATTGTTTTGCAGTATAATCATAATCTGAACAAGGAATTAATTCTCCATTAATAACTGAACATTTAGGAAGTGCATTTCCAATATTTCCGATTTGATTATAGGTGCTTGATCCATTTGCCAAACAAGGATCTGCATTTGTATTTACAGTTATATATGGTTCACTGAAGGTACCTTTTGCTCCCAATAGATTCGGTCCTTTATTACCACTACATAATTGAGCCTGGGCCGACTGCATACTGAATATAGTTATGGCAGCCACAAGAAATGTGTTGAATTTATTCATTCTTCTGATTTTAGAGTTACAAATTGTATCGGTAATTCTAGAGTTCCCGGATCTTTAGGATGGTTTTAATCGAAGGAAAAGAAAATAAATTATTCTGGAATGTGAGTTACTGCAGAGGTATTGGAGGATTGTGGTAATTAAGCAATTAAGCAATTAAGCAATTATTGAGTCAAAAATATATTTTATTTACATAGGAAACAAGTTTTCAGTAAAATACCTTTCGAATTACCATATTTTCTAAAAAAAATATTAAGCATTTTCAAACGTAATGACCTGTAAACAATTTTATTTGATTTAATCTTCACTTTTTCAGGATACTTAATTTCCGTTAAGAATTTTTCATTTTGTACAACAAATGATTTTTCTACATAAAAACACAAGCCTCAACCCACCCATCAATACACTACTTTTATCATATGTACAAGCCCGTCCGGTTTCGTAACTTCTATCTGATACATTCCTCTGGCCATTTTATAATCCCACTTTATTGCGTGTGAACTATTTCCCTGAATGTGTGTAACGACCTTATGGACAATTATCTGACCTGCCGGGTTTAACAAACGAATGCTATATTTCCCGGAAGGCTGATTACTCAAGTGTACATTTACAACACCATTCGTAATTGGATTGGGGTAAATGGAAATTTTTGATGGATCAGCCTGAATAAGCACTTTTACTGTTCGGGAAATTTCATCTTTACCGTTTAGCCCAATAGAATTTATACGATAATAATTATTGCCAGTGTATGCATTTTTATCAGTCCAGTTATACTCATTTAAATTTCCGGCATTAATATGTGCCACTTCATAAAAGCTTAATCCGTCGGAAGATTTCTCCACTTTATAGGCTTGAATTCCATTTTCATTTTCCACTTTCCATTTAACCTGGATATCTCCTTCTGACTCTGTAGCATTTACGGAAATAAAAGTAACCGATAATGGGCCAAAAGCAGCATGAAATACGATCCTGAATCGATCGGACGCATATGAGCCGGGTATATTTTCAATTGTAAAATCATAGTCGGTTGAACCATTCAGATTGATTGGAGTTTTGGTTCCTAAATAGATATCTTCCAGGAATGCATCCAATCCTTGCCGTTGCATATCCTGCGCTATAAAACTTAGTCTATATTTTTGAGCCCGCACGCCGGTCAGGTTGTAAAATATTGTATCAAAATCATTTACATGCTGTCTTCTTTCTACGGCAATATTCTTTCCTCCGGAACGGATGGATAAATTTTCGGAAGTATTGCTCATTTTAATAGCATCATATCTGTCAATTTCGTTGCTAAACTCATCCCCTAACTGCATCAGGGTCCCATCAGCAATAAATGCCGTCCCGTCCGGATTAATACCATACAAATTGGTTTTGAATAATACAGTGCGGGAATCTCTGTTTTCCTGCCGCATAACCAATTCACTTCCGGAAACTTTTGCATTTTCTGCGAATGATACCTTTCCGGCTGCATTTGTTTGAACAAAAAATGCTTGTCCGCTTTGAATATGTTTCACTGGTCCGGAATAAGAACCTGTTAATGGAGTTGCTATATAATGATCGCCGGTTTTGGCTAAATAAACAAAACCTCCCAAACCATAACCACCACTTAATAATGGGTCCCAAAAAGCTATCACCTCGGTTACTCCTCCGGTTTTGACAATTTTATTAATCTCTATTGCAGATGCATACGGATTCCCTATTGAGGCAAAACTATTTGCCGGAACATCTACGGAGTGATCCCCAATGATAAAATTTCCTTTGGTACGTAACGTGGTAGGTTTTGCATCGCCATTATGTGTAAACACACTTCGATCTCCTCTTACCATAACCATATATCCTCGGGGATCATATATTGGAAGATGGGTGCTATTGGGTTCATCATATGTTCCTGTTGATGAATTATATGCTTTTATAGATGCTCCGGGTGTGGTTCTAACATCAAAACCTTCAGCCACTGCATTTGGCAACCTACCTGTAATCATTATACCATATCCAGGTTTAGGATCTCCTCCCGGCATTCCTGTTGGAGCGGTCGCATTTTCCATCCAGGATTGCTTAATCGTTTGTCCGATTGTTGAGATCGCCAATAATTGCCAGGACTTTCTATGCCCGCCTTGCGCCTCCAGTCCTGTATTTATAAACCTTTCTACAGTTGCTTTTCCAATTATTGTTTTACCCGTC
>JBDSBN010000092.1:0-8226 GCA_039921585.1 Ginsengibacter sp.
CAATAAAACAATAAGAGAATAAAACAATTTAAACAGAATTAAAACAAAAAAAAATGATGATAAAAAGAATAACCTCCGCATTAGTCCTGATTGCTGCTTCCTTTACTATGCAGGCACAGGGCACCTATAAGATGGATCCCGCACATTCAAAACTTGGATTTACAATTACGCATTTGGGAATAGCAGATGTGCCGGGTCATTTTGACAAATTTGATGTGGTCGTTAAAACAACCAAAAAAGATTTTAGTGATGCAGTAGTAGAAATGAATGCAGATGTAAATACTATTAATACCCGTATTGCTCCGAGAGATAAGCACCTGAGAAGTGCTGATTTTTTCGATGTGGAAAAATATCCTTCCATGACTTTTAAAAGCAATGCCATACGCAAAATTGCCGAAAATAAATATGAGCTTTCCGGTGAGCTGACAATGCGCGGAATTACCAAACCGGTTAAAATAAACATGTGGCACCGCGGATCTATTCAGAAAAAAGAAGGCGAAAAGTTAACCGCCGGTTTGCAGTTTACTGCCACCATCAAAAGATCCGATTTTAATCTTGGCAGCAAGTTTCCAGCACCTATGCTGAGTGATGAAGTAACATTGAAAGGTGACGGAGAATTTTTACAACAATAATTAAACACTTTAAATTACCTTGTATGACAAGATTATTCAAAAGAAGCCATGCACCAATGAATCTAGATCTTGGTATTCTGATAGTACGAATAGCGGTTTCTATTTTAATGCTGACTCATGGAGTGCCAAAGCTCATGAAATATATGGCTGATGAGCCGATTGCCTTTGCAAATGTGTTTGGATTGGGTATGGGACTTTCACTGGCACTGGCTGTATTTGCAGAAGTGTTTTGCTCCATATTATTAATAATAGGATTAGCAACGAGGCCAGCCCTTATACCCCTAATAATTACTATGTTGGTAGCTGTTATTTTTGTTCATGGGAACGACCCTTTTGTTGTAAAAGAGAAGGCAATTATTTTTTTGCTGACTTATATAATCTTGTTTTTTACCGGTAGCGGAAAATATTCTTTAGACAGAATGCTCACCAAAAAAGAGGTAATTTTAAGTAATTAATAAGCATATGATTTTTTAATTTTTAAAATTGACACTATGAATGAGATTTTAAACAGATTTAAACACATTTCAAGTAAGTGCTGTGTGACGATTATTTTATCCACTCACCGAACGAAACCAGATAATGAAAAAGACGCGATTTTATTAAAGAACCTGGTAAAGGATGCGGAGAAAAGAATTGCGATAGATTGCGCAGATGATAAAGAAATGAGTCAAGCCCTAGTTAGTAAGTTAAATAAACTGGCTTCGGAAATTGACCACAGGCATAATCAGGAAGGGCTCGTTCTATTTGTGAATGAGAATATGGCGGAGTATGTGCGATTGCCTTTAAAAGTAGAAAACAGAGTCGTTGTAGATAAGACATTTCACACAAGAGATCTTGTACGAGCTATCAATGCCCAGACAAGTTATTATGTGCTACTGCTGAGCAGGCAAAAAGCCAGACTGATAGAAGCTTTGAGTGACAAAGTGGTGGCTGAAATCGAAAGTGGATTCCCAATAGAAAATATGAATACTACAGTTCCACCAGGATCTGCATCTATTTCAAATAAAGTAACCAGTTTAACAGTGGAATTTTTTAATTCCGTAGATAAAGTATTCAATGAGGTGTATAAAGCAAAGCCGTTGCAGGTGATTATTTGTACCGATGAATCAAACTACTCAGAATATCTGAAAATAGCTGATCATAAAGAAGCCATTCTGGGTAATGTCAAAGGAAATAAAATGGCTGAAAAAGCATATCATGTTTTGGAGAGCGTTTGGCCGGTAGTAAAAGATCTGCATCAGGCTGCAAATAAGAAAAGATTAGCAGAACTGGATGATGCGGTGAATAGTTTGAAATATGTGACCGACTTCAACGAAATCTGGACAGCACTTAAAGAAGGGCGCGGACGCACTCTCTTTGTACAACAAGGATATTTTCAACCCGCTCGCATTACAGATAATCAAATTCAATTGGTAGCTCCCAATCAGGCTTCAGAGCCGGATGTAGTGGATGATATCATTGATGAAATGCTTGAGAAGAATATGAAGAACGGCGGTGATACTGTATTTGTACACGATAACGAATTGGAAAAATTCCAGGGATTGGTACTCGTTACACGCTACTAAGAAATAATTAATCAAAGAAAAGCCACAAAATGAAAATGTTTTGTGGCTTTTTTAATTTCTTAAATAAAGAAAGCGAACGTGAAGGGAATGTCTAAAAACCTGTTTGTTTCCGTAATAATACATAGGTTTCTATGAAATTCCCAAAGAATCCGAGAGCAGATTAATATAAAAATAATATACCTCCATTAAAGATATTTAGTAAGTTGGTGCTCTAAATAAATATTTATGAAATTTCCGGTTATGATTCTAACGGTAGTGTTTATGCTTTTTCTTTCTGTTTTGCTGGCGCAGAATAATCTGAAGGAGAATTTGTCCATTAATTATGTGACACAGGATCTCAACAATTCAATAATTGGGTATCCGGGAGAAATGGCTTCCCTTTTGATATCGAACAAACAAATGAAAAGTACATCTCACGATATTTTATCTGTGTCAAATCGAAAGGATTCTTTTCTTAAGAATCAAGTAATTGCCCACCGTGGTGCCTGGAAAAATACGGGTACTCCTCAAAACTCAGTTGGGTCCCTGAAAGCTGCTATAGACATGGGGTGCGCCGGGTCGGAAGCGGATTTGCATATGACAAAAGACGGGAAATTAATCATGAATCATGATCCGGATGTGGACGGAATCCACATTCAGATAACGGATTATAAAGATTTAAAGCACATTCGACTTTCCAATGGAGAGCGCCTTCCGCTTCTGGAGGATTTCTTGAAAATCATTAAAGCACAAAATGCAACCCGCTTAATTCTGGAAATTAAAACCTCTCAAAAAGGACCTGAATGGGCAAAAGAAACTGTTCGAAAAGTAATCGATGCAGTGCACAAAAAGAAAGTGCAGGATTGGATGGCTTATATCAGTTTTGACTATGAAATATGTAAGGAGATTTTAAAACTGGAACCGACAGCAAATGTTCAATATCTGAATGGCGACAAATCGCCAGAGCAATTAAAAGCAGATGGAATCAAAGGAGCAGATTATCATTATACTGTTTTTCAAAAAAAACCAGAATGGATCCAATCCGCTAAAATGAATCAAATTGACTTAAATGCGTGGACTGTGAATAAATCCGCAGATATGAAATGGCTTTTGGATAATGGTTTTGAATACATCACCACCGATCAGCCTGAATTATTATTTAAAGAAATAAAGAAGGCTCAAAATAATAAATAGCGCATATCAGATAACTCACCTTAATTAAATCCTACGGATTTAATGCTAATAAATGGGAATGTAGAATTCGGCAGGTTTGATTCCGGTGGGAAATAAATTCTATTTTCACCGATTAACCAGGGTCTTAATTATAAAAATCCACCGCATGAAATTTAAAATGATCGTCTTCTTTTTAATCGCTTTCTCCTTTGCAATGCCTGCTTTTGCGCAGAAAGAATTCAACGCTATGACGTTTAATATTCGATTGGATATCGCTTCGGATAGTATGAACAGCTGGCAATACCGTAAAGAGAATCTGGCGAGCCAAATACTATTCCACGAAGTGGATATTTTAGGAATACAGGAAGCACGGGAAAATCAAATGCAGGATCTGCAATCACTATTAAAAGGTTATGAACATGTGGGCATTGCCAGAGATACAGGACGATGGGGCGAATACAGCGCGATCTTTTATAAGACCTCCAGATTTACTCTTGTTGAACAAAATACATTCTGGCTTTCTGAAGATATTTATGCTTCTGGTAAAAAGGGCTGGGATGCCGCATTTCCGAGAATTGTAACCTGGGCGAAACTAAAAGATAAACGAACAAAAAAAGTATTGTATGTTTTTAATACTCACTTCGATCATAGAGGAAAGATTGCCCGGCGGGAAAGTGCGAAACTTCTTTTAAAACAAATTGATCTTATCGCGGGAAAACTTCCCGTCGTAGTCATGGGAGATTTTAATGCTAGTCCTTCGGATGAGCCTATTAGAATAATAGAAGAAAAAAGTAATCCATTGCATCTTACGGATAGCAGATCCCTCTCTGCCTCGCCGCCTTATGGTCCTACCGGTACATTTAATAATTGGACTCATGCAGAAGTGAGTCAGGAACCGATTGATTATGTTTTTGTGAAAAATGGGGTTCGGGTTTTGAAACATGGTACGTTTTCGCAGACATGGAATGGGCGGTTTTCTTCGGATCATTTTCCGGTGTTCGTGAGGGTGGTTTTATAAAGGGTGGGGTGTATTTACGGGGCTGTGAAACCTTTGGTCCCTGTGGGTTTCTCACAGCTCATGGATCACGGCTCACAGCTTTGTCTTGTCCCGAAAAAAGTTGACAGTTTTTAATTGATTACGTTTTTAATTTTCATTATTTGGCTTTAATTTTTCCCGTCTAAAAGATGCGGTTTCTTGCTCTCTGTAGGGAGCAGTCCCCGCATCTTTTAGACTACATCTCTCTTCTTTTTCCAACTTCTTTTTGCCATTAAAGTATACATCCGCAGGCTTTTTTAAATTTAAGGACCAATGAGGGCGCTCATAATTATAAAGATAAATAGCTTCCTTTACTGCTCTTTCAACCTGCTTTTTATCTTTAAATTCACTGTCTAATAAATATTCATCTTTAAGTATTCCATTGACTCTCTCTGCGATAGCGTTATCATAACAATTGCCTGCTTCTCCCATTGACATTTTAATCCCATTCTTTTTTGCCAATTCATTGTATGCATGACAACAATATTGGCTCCCCCTGTCAGAATGATGAATAACTCCTTTGGCTCCCCCACCTTTACCAATAGCCATCTTTACAGCTCCTATTGCGCCTTCCACTGCTAAGGACACGTCTACATTAAAGCCTACTATTTTGCGTGAATAGACGTCTGTGACCAACGATAGATAAACGAACTTATTTCTTGTTCTTAAATAAGTAATATCAGATACCCAGGCCTGATCTGGTGCTGTTATCGTTTGCTTATCTAATAGATTAGTATGCTTATTGAAGGGATGATTTGAATTAGTAGTAACACTATACCTGCGCCGCCGTTTTAAAAGCAAATCATTTTCACGTAATAAATCAAAGAGCTTGTTTTTCCCAAAACCACGTCCACATTGCTTTATCTCTTCCATTAACTCATTTCTCAATTTTAAAGTCCCCATTCTTGAATGCTTCTTACGGATATTTTTTACATGAGCTAATATAAATGCTTCCTCATTCTTTTTCTCTTCAGTTGACTTTTTCAGTTTGTAAAATGCTTGACGGCTCATATTCCAATAAGTACATAAGGAACTTATTTTGTACTGTTCTTTAAGTTCTTTGGTGATTGGACACCAAAATTTTTTTTTAAATCGGTTTTAAATTCTGCATCTGCCATTCTGATAACACCTTCCAGGCAGTCTTTTGCCATATAGGCATCTGCCAAGGCCAACTTCAACTTTTTATTGTCTTCCTCTAATTGTTTTAATCTGTCTTTTTCATTCATGGTTTCTATCCGGATAATTTGATTTAATAAATGATGTTTCCCAAAGCTTTTAATCCATTTTGATATCGTTTGACCTCCCCTTATATTGTATTTTTTACGTACAAACTCACGTCCCGCTCCTTCTTCAATTTCTTTAACGACCATTTGCTTAAAGCTAATGCTATACCGAATTGTTCTTTTCTGCTGAATTGTCTTCATATTGTTTTATTTTGTGTTTTACAATATGTCAACCTAAATCGGGAAGTGACACTTACAGCTCATGGCTGATTGCTCACGGCTCAATGCTCAATGCTCAATGCTCACAGCTCACCGCTCACCACCCACCACCGGCAACACAATCTTCGACGCATTTATCCCATCATGAAAAATCCGGATAGTTGATTTTTGAAAATCGGAATCGTCTGCTTTGTATATATCCAGGAATTTCTGTGGATTGCGGTCTGCGAGTGGAAACCAGCTGCTTTGTACTTGTATCATAATACTGTGGCCTTTTTTAAATGTATGTGCCACATCGGGCAAAGCCCATTTTACTTCGGTGATTTTTCCCGGCACAAAGGGTTCGGGTTTTTCAAAACTATTCCTAAATTTTCCGCGCATAATTTCACCTCGTACAAGCATCTGATAGCCGCCCATAGGGTAATCAGAATCATGGCCGATATAATCTGCCGGGTATTTGAAATCATCCGGAAATACATCAATCAATTTTACTACGAAATCCGCATCTGTTGTGGAAATAGAGGTCATTAATGCTGCAGTAACTGGTCCGGCAACGGTTACGTCCATGGCCAGAATATCGGTTTCAAATGTGAGCACATCTGTCCGGCGGGAGGCAAAGCGCTGATCATCGGTCATGTATTCTTTTGTACGCCTGAAATGGATATCCTGCGTATAAGGAACCGGTTTTTGCGGATCACTGATATATTCCTCAAAAGGCTTGTTGGAGTCGCCGGTGTTTTTTAGCGATAATGTTCCACCAGCCCCTAAATAAAAGGGTACGTTTTCTACATTCGCGGGTGGCCAAACATCCAGTTTTCTCCAATTGTTTTCTCCCGTAAAAAAGATGGTGGCTTCAGAGAGTTCCGGTGCTTTTTTACCAAAAAGATAATATTGAAAGAAAGGCGTCTCCAGACTATCCTGGTAGTATTTAGAGGTGTTGGCTCCAAAACGCACGTTTCCTAAAAAACTACCTTCCCGGCTCCACTGACCGTGATACCAGGGGCCCATTACAATACGGTTATTGGTTTTGGGACTTTGTTTCTCCGCTGCTTTATATGAGTTCCACGCGCCGTAGGTATCTTCTGCATCAAACAGTCCACCAACCCAAAGCATGGCAGGTTTTATATTATATAAACCATTCCGTGCATCCCGAGCCTTCCACCAGTCATCATAGTTGGGATGGCTCATCAGATCTTTCCAAAACGCAATGCTATCACCCAACAAAGCCGAGAAGTTTTTTAATGCGCCCACTTTCAGATAGGCCTTGTAGTTATCATCTGATTGAAAGCTAAATCCCCGATTATATGAAGTGGTTGGCTTCGGCCGTGGCTGTCCGAAAGTAGGATAGAAAGAGAATGCATCCATAAGAAAAAAGGCTCCGTTATGATGAAAGTCGTCTCCCATAAACCAATCTGTCACTGGTGCCTGCGGACTTACCGCTACCAGGGCAGGATGTCCGCTCAGTGCAGCCTGGGCGGAATAAAAGCCGGGATAGGATGTCCCCATCACTCCAACTTTTCCATTATTCTTTTCAATGTTTTTTACCAGCCACTCGATTGCATCATATGTATCACTGGCTTCGTCCGTTTCTTTGCCCTTTTTACTTTTATTGAATGGCCGCACATCCTCAAATACGCCTTCACTCATATATCTTCCGCGAACGTCTTGTTTGACAAAAATGACGTTTTGCCGTGCAAAATTCAGCATGTAATTACCCCAGTAGTTGATGTATTTATCTTCTCCGTATGGAGCACAGGAATAAGGTGTCCGTGTAAATAGAAAGGGATTTTTCGAACTTTGATTTTTTGGAATATACAGTGAGGTAAATAATTTTACTCCATCCCGCATCGGGATGTAAACTTCTTTTTTTGTGTAGTTATTGACGAACCAGATACTGTCTTGATTTTGTGCGAAGCAAATGGCAGTGCTTATTAGAAGAATGAAAAAGGAGAGGGTTTTTTTCATGTATAAGTATTTTATTGAATAAATGTACGGGAAGTATGGATTTGAGGGAAGAAATTTTTATTGGCGGAGGAGATTTTATGGAGAAAGCTCACGGCTCATTGCTGATGGCTCATAGCTTATTGCTTCTTCTTCCTTGATGAAAAAAGAAACAAAAAAATCAAGGAAAACCCGATCGCTCTACGCGTTTTATTTGCCATCGCCACGGGACCGTTACAATGAAAGGTTGGGGTTGAAATTGTTTTGTATTTATTCAAGAATTTTTGTCCTTCTATTTCTCTCTTCAATAATCTAATGGTGATCTGGCTGTATGCCGGATACGGATGATACGAATTTGATCTTTTTTAACCCGATATGAAACTCTGTAGTGGTGTATTTCGAATGCACGCCATGATCCGTCGTTGCTGCTCTTGTATTTGTCAGGTTGGTATTTATCC
>JBDSBN010000093.1:0-6450 GCA_039921585.1 Ginsengibacter sp.
CTTAATTGATTATTCCAAAACAAGCTTCAAAAAAGGGTATGTGAAAAGAAAAGAAATCGAACGATTTATTCCTTTTGTCAAAGAAAATCCTATCGAACTGGCTGATTCTTTACTGGCGGAATTAAAAAGACAAAAGAAAGGTTTCGCTGATATTAATGAGCCATTCCAGTTACTATCGGAGCAATTGAAACATTACCTCGATTTGCACAAAGAAAAAAAATGGTTGGTAATTGATGCGGATATAAAATCATTGAAAATGGGAAAAAAATTCCCGGCCATTGCTGCAATGAAACAGAATCTTTTATTAATGGGGGATTTGCCCGAAAAGGATACAACGGATATTTATAATGAAAATCTAATTGAGGGAATTAAACGTTTTCAGCAACGGAATGGATTTACTCCTGATGGGAAGTTGACAAAGAATCTAATTAGTCTATTAAATACCACTCCCGAAGAAAGAATTAAGCAATTGCTTATTAATATGAATCGGATGAGATGGCTTCCACATGAGCCGGATGGAAAATTGATCCTTGTCAATACACCTGCCTTTACCCTTCGGGTGATGGAGTGGAAAAAGGAAGTCTTCGAAATGCCTGTGGTGGTAGGCAAAGATGGCCATAACACAACTATTTTTTCTGATTTACTTACGACGATTGTATTTAGTCCTTATTGGAATATTCCGTCTAGTATTGTTAAGAGTGAAATTATTCCTGCCATGGAAAAGGACCCGACCTATCTGGACAGAAATAATATGGAAATTACAAAAGAGGTAAATGGTCTTCCGGAAATACGGCAAAAACCCGGAGAAAAGAATTCCTTGGGGAAAATAAAGTTCTTATTCCCCAATAGTTTTAATATTTATTTTCATGACACCCCAGCAAAGTCTTTATTCCAAAAGGATACAAGAGCCTACAGCCATGGTTGTATTCGCCTCGCCGAACCCGCAAAACTTGCTGCCTATCTTCTGGAAGATGATAAGGGATGGGATGATCGTAAAATCCAGTCTGCGATGAATATGGGAGAAGAAAAATATGTGAAATTAAAAGAACCTGTACCTGTTTTTATAAGTTATTATACTGCCTGGGTGGATGATGCCGGAAAACTACAATTCAGAGAAGATATTTATGGTCATGATGCGGAAGTGAAGAAGAGAATGTTTTTGTAGAGGAGCCTTTGCCATTGAACAAACTTCGGCGTTGAATTGCTTTGCCGTTTAATGCTTCGCATTGAAGAGAAGGTGTCTACGGTTATATCCAAAGTATATACACATATTATCGGATTATTCTCTTTCTATTTTCAAATATCATCTATTTTAATTGCCAAAGGATTTAGTATATTGCGCCTCAAAATTCATTGATTAATGAATGAAATAGCTTTAGAGCTATTGATCAAACCTAAATATTTTTGTATACAGGATGGCGAAAACGAATAAGGAAGAATATAAGCACAGTGATGCAGGAATTTCCGGACAATATAAAACATGGTTTTTGGATTATGCCAGTTATGTAATACTGGAAAGAGCTGTTCCGGCAGTAGAAGATGGATTGAAACCTGTACAGAGGCGAATTTTGCATGCCATGAAAGAAATGGACGATGGCCGTTTCAATAAGGTAGCAAATATCATTGGTCAGAGTATGCAGTATCATCCTCATGGCGATGCAAGTATTGGAGATGCAATTGTAAATCTGGGTCAAAAAGATCTTTTAATTGAAACGCAGGGAAACTGGGGTGATGTACGCACCGGAGATGATGCTGCTGCACCAAGATATATTGAGGCGCGCCCGAGTAAATTTGCTCTGGAAGTAGCTTTTAATAATAAAACCACAAACTGGCAATTAAGTTACGATGGCCGTAAAAATGAACCCGTAACCCTACCGATGAAATTTCCGTTACTGCTGGCTCAGGGAGCTGAAGGAATTGCAGTAGGTTTAGCAACGAAAATTTTGCCTCATAACTTTTGTGAATTAATTGAGGCTACAATCAAATATTATAAAGGTAAAAAGTTTCAACTATTCCCTGATTTCATAACGGGAGGAATGATCGACGTAACCAACTATAATAATGGCCTGAGGGGTGGTAAGGTTCGGGTAAGATCACGTATTGAAGAGTTGGATAAAAAGACGCTGGTGATCAAAGATGTCCCTTATGGAACAACAACGACTCAATTAATTGACAGCATTATTAAAGCCAATGATTCAGGCAAAATAAAAATTAGAAAAGTAACGGATAATACTGCAGCAGACGTGGAAGTTACTATAGATCTGGCACCTGGAATATCACCGGATATTACCATTGATGCTCTGTATGCATTTACTGATTGTGAAGTTTCCATTTCACCGAACGCCTGTGTCATTGAAGGTCAAAAACCGCATTTTCATGGTGTAGAAGAATTGCTCATATATTCTGCAGATAACACCCGATCTCTTTTAAAAAAGGAATTGGAAATCAAATTGCGGGAGTTATTGGAGAAATGGCATTACACTTCCCTGGAAAAGATATTCTTTGAGGAAAAAATCTATAAGGAATTAGAAAAGAAACATGAAACCTGGGAAAAGGTGATCATGGCAATTGATGCTGCATTTATTCCTTTTAAAACAATATTAAAAAGAGAAATTACCCGGGAAGATATTTTAAAGCTTACCGAAAAGCCTGTCCGTAGAATTTACAAACTCGATATTGAGGATCTTATCTCACAAATTAAATCTCTGGAAGATGAGATAGATAATGTGAATCATCATCTGGAACACTTGACAGAATATGCCATTGCGTATTACGAAGATCTTCTTAAAAAATTCGGAAAGGGGCGTGAAAGGAAAACAGAAATCAAACTTTTTGATACAATCCAGGCTCAGGCTGTTGCCATTGCAAATACCAAATTTTATGTAAATAAAGCAGAAGGATTTATTGGTACCGGTTTAAAAAAGGATGAATTTGTAGATGATTGCAGCGACCTTGATGATATTATCGCTTTCACAAAATCAGGCATCATGAAAGTGGTGCGTGTGGCAGATAAGGTGTTTATCGGGAAGGATATCATCCATGTAGCTGTATTTAGAAAAGGAGACGAGCGCACTACCTATAACATGATTTATGTAGATGGTAAAAAAGGGATCAGTTATGCAAAGCGCTTTAACGTAACCGCGATTACGCGGGATAAGGATTATGAAGTTGCAAAGGGTGGTGATAAAAGCCGTGTGCTCTACTTTACCGTCAATCCGAATGGGGAAGCAGAAGTGGTACGGGTATTATTAACGCCAGGTTGTAGTGCAAGAAATAAAGAATTGGATTTCTATTTTGAAACCCTTGAAATAAGAAGTCGCTCAAGTTTGGGAAATCAGGTAACAAAATATCCGATCAAATCTATCCGATTATTGGAAAAAGGTCGCTCTACCCTGGATCAGCGCAAATTATGGTACGACGAAACCTTCGGCAGATTAAATGAAGAAGAAAATGGTATTCCTCTTGGAAATTTCGAAGGAGATGATCGAATATTAGTTGTTTACAAAGATGGAAACTATGAAATTACCGGTCAGGAAATTACGCAACGTTTTGAAACCGGCACAGTTGAATTAATCGAGAAGTTTAATCCTGAGAAAATTATTACCGCGGTGTATCTTGATGCCGAAAAAGCGCAATACAATGTCAAACGATTTAAAATTGAAACAAACACTTTAAATACAAAATTCCTTTTTATAAAAGATGGAAAAGACAATCGTTTGGTAAAAGCCACCACTGCTGATGAACCAATTTTGGAAATGCAGACCGGCAAGGGTGCGCAAGTGCGGAAAGCGAAAATCAAACTTCATAAGGTGGTTGATATTATGGGATGGCGCGCCATTGGTAATAAGTTGACCGATTACACAAAAAGCGATTCCATGGAATGGGTAGAACCTGAAGAACCATCCGCTCAGCAAAATTTATTTGAACAGGAAGATGTTTAATAAATATTGTTAGCGAAGACTGCTTACAAATTTTTAGATCACACCCGTATTATCAGGTTATCCGGATATCATCACATGGTTTCACCCATTCGTCGTGTTCGCAAACAGGACAAGTGTGCATTGAAGCAGGTGATAGCTGCGTTGTGTTGCCACAATTAGCACATGCAGACAATCCATTTTCTGAAACAACTTTTGATTTTTTAAAAAACTCATCCGGCCACACTGGTAGCCAGGGTTTTACTTCTTCATCTTTAAAAAATAATAAACTGAGCGTTCCATTTGTTTCCAGAATGGCGCTTTTTATTTGACCCAGGTGGGTAATATTTTTATTTCTTAATTCGGCAAATAATTCATCGGAACCAAGGCCTCTATGTTTGGATGCCTCTTTTGTAAACCGACCATTCTGAATCAGGCACAATGGTTTTCCTTCAAAAAATAATTCCATTTTTTCGGACTTGGTTATAAGCCAGATTATTAGCCGATAGCAAATCAATATGATGATAAAAACAGTCAGTGCATGTAGTATTCCCACGTCTTTATAAAACATCGGATCACCGGCTGCAGATCCCAAAGAAATAATCATCACCATTTCAAAAACAGAAAGTTGTTTTACGCCTCTTTTGCCTGTAAAATTCAAGGTGATAACCACCAATAAAAACATGATGGCCGTCCTGAAAACAACCTCCAGAATAAATGGGAGATCTTCTTTGCCAAAGAGTATTTCTTGCCAATCCATGGTTTTTTATTTAATTAGATATGTAATGAAAATGGAAACACCAATTTTAGAACCATTTTTTAATAAAAACAATCATCTCTAGAAAACGGAACGATTCTAATTCATAAGGAGGCATCTTTTTATTTATTTTGTTTTACGACCATACAATGAAACTGTTTTAACAAACTATTTTCACAAGGAAATTAGAGCGTGTATTAAATCTTTTTAGTTTTATAAACCAAAGAAACTCTTTATTTAATAACTACTATATTAACCAACTCTAACTCAAAAAATATATGAAATCATCTTTACAGAAAATCTTTTTTGCCGCAGCTTTTTTCCTGGTTATTGCTTCAGTTTCCTGTCGCCATAAATTTTACACAGCTTCAAATTTTGATGAGTTAACCAGAAATCATCGTAAAGTCGCTATCCTCCCCGCAGAAATGATTTTCACGGGTGTCAAACCAACAAACATGTCGATTTCAGACATAAAAAAAATGGAGGAAATAGAAAGCACTCTTTTTCAACAATATCTGCACAACAGTATTTTAAAGTATTCGAATGCCTCCCGCCATAAAACGGATATTGCTTTTCAAGAGACAAAAAACACCCTGCAATTATTGGAAAAGAATAATATTTCAATTCGGGAAAGCTGGACAATGAATACAGACGAACTAATAAGAATTCTTGGTGTAGATGCAGTTGTTCGAATGAAAATTCAGAAAGAAAGATACATGAGTGATCTGGCTTCTTTGGGTATTACCATAGGACAAACTGTTTTAAACCAAATTGGAAGGCCAGGCAGCGTATTAACTGGAACTCATAATAGAACAAGCACAATATATAGCTCCTGCAGTTTGATAAGCGATGATGTGGTTTTGTGGAATGATGCCTATGAGAGATCCTCGGATTATTACACACCGGGCAGAAAAGTTGTTACAGATATTACGGATAAGTTTGGTAAAAATTTTCCATATAAAAAGAAGAAAAGAAATTAACTGTTAAGAAATTCCGAATCCATTTCACAGAAAGAATATCTGGTCATTTCCTACTTTTTCTCTAAAATAATGCCTGGCTTTTATCTTAAAAAATCCTAAAAGAACCGGACTCTTTTTCATGCAATGAATAAAGTCGTCTAAGTTTGCACATTAATAAAAACAGTGCCATCATGAAAAGAGCAAAAAAAGTTCTTAAGATATTTTTGATTTCAATTGCCTCTTTAATGGTCTTGATTTTTCTATCAGGATTTCTTTTCCGTGGAAAAATTGTTTCCCTCGTAAAAACAGAAATTAATAAGAATATTAATGCCAGGGTGGAATTTAAGAAAGTGGACATTTCCTTTTTTCGTCAATTTCCCAAAGTTAGTATCGGATTAAATGATTTGGAAATAACCGGCACCGGATATTTTGAGGGCGATACTCTATTATTTGCTAAACGATTGGATGCAGCAGTAGATATCATGAGTTTTATCAGAGGAGAAAACATGAATATTTATAGTATCATCTTGGATGAACCGCGAATAAACGCTCTTGTAAATAAAGAAGGAGGAGCAAATTGGGATATTATGAAAAAAGACGAAGAAGTTTCGGATTCTACTATCGATAATGAACCTTTCAATCTTCAACTTAAAAATTATTCCATTAAAAATGGATACGTTTTCTATAATGATTTAGAAAGTGATATGAGTGCCATTATTGAGAATCTGAATCATTCAGGAAGCGGCGACTTTACAGCAGATATATTCAAATTAACTACCACCACCGCAGCAGATTACGTGACCTACAAATACGGTGG
>JBDSBN010000094.1:0-2974 GCA_039921585.1 Ginsengibacter sp.
CCTCCGGTAGGTAATAAAGCGAGTGTGTCTTTTCCAGACAAAACTGACTCAATGATTTCCCTTTGCAGCGGACGGAATGAATCGAAACCCCAGTATTCTTTTAAAATTTCTTCAGGTGTGCGCATGAAAGGGCAATTTCATCAAATTTAATTGAAATTGAAAACCAGACCCGAATTAAACGAAATAGAAAAATTAATCAGTACCAATATTCAGTAGAGATTAATCTTATGCGCCTATTGATTTTGATTTTCTTTACCTTTTGAAAACCTTAATTTTGCAAAATGAATCAGCAGACGGAAATCCTATTTGAACAAAAAAATATCGACAAAGCTGCCAATCAGTTTTTAAAATTAACCGATGGGTATAAAATATTTGCCTTTTCCGGAGAACTAGGCGCAGGTAAAACCACCTTTATCAATGCCCTCTGCCAACAGCTACAAATAGAAGAGGCTGCTACCAGCCCTACTTATTCGATCATTCAGGAATATCACACAAAGAATGGAGACATTGTTTACCATATGGATTTATACCGATTAAAAGACACGGAAGAAGCGCTTGACGCAGGAGTTGAAGATTGTCTGGAGAGCGGAAACATCTGCATGGTAGAATGGCCTGAAAAAGCATTAGATATATTCCCTGAACAAACAATTTTCAGTACTTTTAATCTTCTTGATATGCGTACCAGAAAACTGAATGTAATTATTCCGTGATTGAATCTTATTGAACCCACACTATTATTTAAGTAAAAACAATACATGGCATCTTCAAAACCTTTTGTATCTCCTTCCTTTTCTTATGAAACTCTGGAAGAAACTCTGGACATAAAACCCAAAGGTGTCGAATTATTTATTGGCATACCCAGGGAAACTTCCTTTCAGGAAAACCGTGTAGCCTTAACACCGGAAGCAGTAACTGTGCTGGTGGCTAACGGTCACAGGGTAGTTATGGAAACAAAATCAGGTGAAGGTGCCAGTTATACAGACACAGATTACAGTGAGGCCGGGGCCAAAATTACTCAAAGCAAGGAAGAGGTATTTAAATGTGATATCATTGTAAAAAGTGCTCCGGTATGTGAAGATGAACTAGATTTTTTAAAGCCGGATCAATTCATTATTTCTCCCATTCATGTAACTGCATTGAAACGTGAGATTTTAGAAAAAATGATGGAGAAGAAAATCACGGCTCTTAGTTTTGAAAACTTAAAAGATGATAGTGGCAACAACCCGATAGTACGCAGTATGAGTGAAATAGCCGGCAGTGCTGTTATGCTGATCGCCGGTCAATATTTGAGTAATGCAAATCATGGAAAGGGTGTACTTGTAGGTGGTATTTCCGGAATACCTCCAACAAAAGTAATCATTATCGGTGCGGGCATAGTTGGTGAGCAAGCCGCCAGAACAGCTCTTGCTATGGGAGCCAGCGTTAAAATATTTGACAACAGTATTTATCGGTTAAAACGATTACAGAATAATATCGGTATGCGTTTATATACCTCTGTTATTGAACCCAACATTCTTTCCAAACAATTAAAAACATGCGACGTTGCAGTTGGAGCTTTATCCGCAACAGGCGGAAGAACTCCTCTGGTAGTTACAGAAGAAATGGTTTCCAGGATGAGACCAGGAGCTGTGATTGTAGATGTGAGTATAGATCATGGCGGATGTTTTGAAACATCCCGGATTACGTCACATACGAGTCCGGTATTTAAGAAATATGAGGTAATCCATTATTGCGTCCCAAATATTCCAAGTGGATTTGCCCGAACAGCTTCTCAGGCTATTAGTAATGTGCTGATGCCTTTACTGCTGGAGATGGCAGATGATGGTGGATTTGAAAATCTTGTTTGGTATAAAATAAATTTACGGAGCGGCATCTATTTATTTAAAGGAGCTTTAACCAATTTCCATCTTAGTCAGCGTTTTGATTTAAAATACACGGATCTGAATTTACTGATTGCCAGCAGAGGCAAAAAAGGTTCCTGATTTATTCTTGCACCAGACCATTTGTTAGGCTGGCAGAAGACTTATTGTTCTTTTCTGAAAAAGAGGATGTATCCACAGAAATTTTTAATTTTCCGTTTCCCTACCTGAACGGGTTTGATAATATGATACTCTGTGGATTGAGGAATAAAGGAATAACTGATCACATTGTTTTCAATTCCCTGCTTTTTATAAACCACCTGCTTTTCTGTATAATCATACATTCTCACTTCATATAGATGAGCCCTTGCATCTCCTATAAAGGCGATATGATACCAGGAACCTGCCGTAAGTGGAACAATAACGGGCATCTCATATTCATTCTCAATGGTCATCGTTGCCTCCCTGATTACTTTGAAACCTTGCAGGGTCAGATTCTCCTTTAAACTATCTGCCTGGCTTTTCAAAGAGGAGTCAAAACAGGGAGCCTGCCGGATAACATCCTGCGCATTCACATAATTCAATAAAAAGGATAAAACGATCAATAGTGATCCTGTTTTTCTTAAAATATGGCTCATTGATATTTTTAGTCAGATAGATAAATCTCTGCAGATTCATTCTATACTGAGCATTTATTACTTAAATATTCTTTTAAAAAAAAATGACAATAATTCCCCCGGATGAAAAACGGGTTGCGCTCAAGATTATTGCTTCATGACTTCAAATCTTATACCCCATCATCTAAAATAAAGAAACCTTTTTAAAATGTTAGGGTTTACCCTCTTTTATATCAGCATGGAGCAGTATATGTTTGTAAGTTAAAATAAAAATTGAAAAGTAACATTATGAAAAAAATCATCCTTTTTGTGCCATTAGTCCTATTTATCTTGATTTCCATTGCGCAGGTACGACCGGGTGACAGACGGACACCGGTTAGATCCAGAACTCTTCCAACAAAAACCGTAAAAGAAGAAGAAAAGAAAGATGCCAAAACGACGAATACAGGCACTACCCCACTGATAAACAACGTGCTCCTTGCGGCACCTAGTCCAATA
>JBDSBN010000095.1:0-36203 GCA_039921585.1 Ginsengibacter sp.
AGGAAAACTTAAATCTATTCCCGGCTGACAGAGGTTATTTTATTAATTCATTTATAGAAAATAACGTTCAAAAACTACCGGATAAATTATTCAACCACACTCCTCATCTTCTTTCCGGACATGTAATTGAATTACAAAAAAGCCATCGCTTTTCAGATGAAAAAGGCATTGGAAAATTTAGTAAAGCGATTATTCAAAACAAGGGAGAGGTCATGTCAGATTTTTTTAAGAACGAAGACGAACAGGTGGAAATAGATCCGCATTATTCGGACAAAATTTTTACCGAATTTATTGCCGGCTATAAAGACTTCATTGAAGAAAAAGATATCCTGGAGAGTTTAAAAAAACTAAACAACCTGAAAGTACTTTGTGTTATTAGAGAAGGAGAACAAGGACTATATGCGATCAACAAAAGAATTGAGCAATATCTGGTTAAGCAAAACCTTCTAAGAATTACCGGCGATTTTTATGAGAACAGACCGATCATGATCACCAGCAACCGATATGAGCTAAATCTATTTAATGGAGATATCGGTATTGTGCGATACGACGAAAACGGAGAGCTAAAAGTTTGGTTTGAAAATAACGGAGAGTTGGTACCAATTTCTACTTCCTATATATCAAATGCAGAGACAGTGTTTGCGATGACCATCCATAAAAGTCAGGGATCAGAATTTGATCAGGTTCTCGTGATTTTACCTGACATTGAAAATTTGCCTTTGCTCACGCGCGAGCTATTGTACACAGGAGTTACCCGGGCAAAAAGAAAAGTGATTGTACAAGGAAAAGAAAATACGATACTAGCTGCGGCAGAATCTTTTGTAAAAAGAGGTTCCGGAATTATTCAAAGATTTACCAACCAATCCTAAATTATTATTCAATTGGAAGAAGAAAATAAATTTTATTTGCAGGTTTCTAATTCTTTAAATCAACTTGCCGATACCCTTTCTGCTGAAATTAAAGCTCAGCACTATTCTGTTTTTCAGCCGATCTATATCGTTACCCAAACAGAAGGAATGAACAGTTGGCTAAAACTGCAAATCGCTTCCCACATTGGGATAGCAGCGAATATTCAGTATTTAAAACCAAACGATTTAATTAATCAGGTATATGGTACAATGGGTGGTCCATTTACTAAATCACTCACTTCTGATGATCTGAACTGGTTGCTTTATAAAGTTTTAGGAGAAAAAGAATTTGTAGAAAACTTCCCCGATATTTCTGACTATTATAATCATGAAGGAATTGATAAAGAGGTGAAAAGAATGGCTTTAGCTGAAAAAGTAGCAGATCTTTTTGATCAATACCAAATCTATCGGCCCGATATGATTCAGTCCTGGAATTTGGATCAATTATTTACAAAACACGAAGAAGAAAAGTGGCAAAAAGAACTTTGGGTCCGAACTAAAAATTTATCTCCTGAATTATTTCCGGATAAAACTCTTATTGGAAAATACATTCATGATGCATTAAAAATCGAAGAAAAGACGAACCGGTTAAAGCAAAAAATGCCGGTCATTTATTTATTTGGAATCAGTGTTGTCACCGAGTATCATTTGGAGATTTTCCAAAATTTATCCAGATACATCGACATCCATTTTTTATTACTCAATCCGGCACCTTATGATTTTTGGTATGATGATAAAAGTGAAAAGCTGCTTTATTTCTTAAAGAAATTAGGCAGGGCACATCAATCAGAAACAAGTATGGGAAATACCTTACTTACTGCCTGGGGTCGGATTCTACAGGATACTTTCTCTATTTTATTTAAAAATGATGCCCTCATTAATTCCTATGAAGTCATTGGTGATGTGATTCCTGCGGAGAATACTCTTCTTCACAAAATTCAACGATCCATTCTGGAAAACAGACAACCTGATAACAATGAATTTACAGAAGAGAATATTCTGGATGGTTCTGTGTGCGTGAATTCCTGTTACGGACCAGCGAGAGAAGTAGAATCTCTTTATAATTATCTGATTCACCTGGTGGACACAAAAAAAGAATCGCTTTCATCCCGTGATATTATTGTAATGGTGAGTGACATTGATTTATACGCCTCCTACATTAAAGGTGTATTTGATAATGCCCCGTATAAATTTCATTACACCATTGCCGATGAATCATATGCTGCATCTGATAGTATTTCAAATGCGCTCCATAGTGTCCTTTCACTTTCTGATCAGGATTTCACGGCCGAAAATGTTGTTCGGTTAATGGATTTCACATCTATTAGAAACCGCCATAAAATAATTAATATACCCCAGATACGAAACGCTGTAGATGCAGCTAATATCCGCTTCGGCATTGAGGGTACTCATGAGGATGACTCAGTTTATGTAAGCTGGAAATACGGACTCAAACGAATTATGTATGGAATATGCATGAGCGGTGGAGAAGAATATGGTCGCGGAGAAAACAGTTTTTTCCCGATGGATAATACAGAAAGCTCTGATGTATATAACATCATCCGATTTGTACATTTTGCAGAATCTCTTATTCAATCCCTGGAAGAGAGAAAGCAACCAAAAAAAATTGGAGAATGGGTAGAGTATGTAGAAAATGTGCTTAATAATTTCATCGTAAATAAAGAGGAAAGTCAGGATGAAGATTATGGAATTCTTTTAACCCAACTAGAAAATTACAATACCATAAATGACCTCTTTGACGAAAAAATAAGTTTTGAAGTATTTGCACACAACTTCCTTCCAACTCTTACAGGAGCTACGCGCAGCAAAGCTTATGCCGGCGGCGGAGTTACGTTCTGCTCGTTAATTCCTATGCGGAGTATTCCGTTTAAAGTTGTTTGTTTATTGGGAATGAATTTCGATAAATTTCCCAGGAAGGATAAAAAGACAAGTTTTAATCTGATAGAAAAAGAACGCCGGAAAGGAGATCGGAATATTAAAGAAAATGACAAACATTTATTTTTGGAAACTCTACTTTCAGCTGAAAAATATTTATACATCAGTTACACCGGTCAAAGTGCCAAAGACAATTCGAATCTTCCTCCGTCTATATTAGTAGATGAACTGGTTGATTACGTAGAATCCGCCGCAGAGGAACCTAAAAAAGTCAGAGAGCAAATGATTATTAAACATCCTCTGCATAGTTTCAGTAAAAAATATTTTTCTGGCGATCCGCGGTACTATAGCTATTTATTAAATCATTCGCGTGAAGCTATTCAGATGTTTTCTGAAAATGAAAAAGACGATTTGAAGAGTGAGGAAATTCAACTGCATAAATTAATCTCTTTTCTTAAAAATCCTATAAAAGGTTATTATAATAACGTTCTGGAGATCTACTACAACGATGACCCTGTAACTCTGCAGGACACTGAAATTTTCAAATTGGATTCCCTGGAAAACTGGGCTTTTAAAAAACAAGTTTTAAAGATTCGCGAGGAAGAAATGTATGCCTTCAGAAAGGAGCAAGTAAAAAAAGGGAATTTACCTCTAAAAAATATGGCTCCGGTTGTCCTAAATAAAATAGCTGAGGAAATGTCAGCCGTGAAAGAGAAATTTATAAATCTTACATCGGATGAAATCGAAACGATTGAAGCAATTCATTTGGATATCGATGGAACGGTTATTACCGGAAGCATTGATAATATTTATGGAAATACGCAGATTGCCCTTTCTTTTTCAAAAAGAGAGAATAAATATTTGCTGGAAGCATGGATTCATTACCTGGCTTTGCGCGCAGCCGGAATAGAAAAAACCTTGCAATTCATCTCTCAGTCCAAAAACGATGTCTTCCATGGAATTGAGATCAGTCAACAGGAGGCATATGACACTTTGAAAGAATTCATTGAATTGTATCGGGAAGGACATAATCAAATTCTGCCGTTTGATACTGGTTTCAATCTCTTGCCCGATGACCTTCTGAATCCGGAAATGGAAGAATTCAAAATAATCTATAAAAAAAGTATTACGGATATGTTTGAAAATTACATAGTGCCCTGCAATGATCCGTACATGGTTAAGGAATTTGAAAACGGTCTTTTCTCTCAACCTGGTGCAGAAGTGAAATACAAAACGGTTGCAGAAAAATTATTATTACCGCTTGCACGCATTTTCCCATCTTACCCTTTTAAGAAATAAAAACATGTCGAAAATTACATTTCATCCCTTTGATCCCATAACCGTCCCCTTACAAGGAAGCAATCTAATTGAGGCGAGCGCCGGTACAGGAAAAACATATTCTATCGCAATCATAGCACTCCGATTGATTTTGGAGAAAGATATATCTATCCGGGAAATTTTAATGGTCACCTTTACGAAAGCAGCTGTTGCAGAACTCGAAGAACGGATCCGAAAATTTATCAGAAGTGGATACAAATGTGCGCAGGGAGAAGAAATTAGTGATAAAACAATTTCCGGTTTAGTGCAGAGATCAATCTCAGAAATTGGGCAGGAAAATACTGTAGAGCGTTTAAAGGTGGCTACCTTGTTTTTAGATGAAACATCCGTTCTCACAATTCATAGCTTTTGCCAGCAAACACTTACGGAGTTTGCTTTTGAAACGAATCAGTTATTTGGCGCCGACCTATTACAGGATACATCAGCTATCCTGCAAGAAGAAGTGCAGAAATTCTGGCGCAGATATATCACAACGATTCCGCAGGAATTATTATCCATTTTAATTGGCTCCAAATTAAGTCAGTCCTCCATTTTAAAAGTGGTCAAACAGCACCTTGCCGGAAAACGATATTTTAAATACGATGCAAAAAAAGAATATTCTTTTTGTGAAGAGGACCATACAAACTTTATGGAAAGCATTCGGAAAATTAACTCAAAGGAGGAAGAGTTGAATAAGGCCCTTTTGGAATTTGTTACTACCAACAAAGAGTATTTGATTCAAAGAGCTGGTTCAAACTTTTTTGTCACCAAAAACAATGTGGCGGAACTACTCGAAACACCGGATGATTTTATTGACTTTCTTTTTCAAAAGGGCCATTTGGTAAATGTAAAAAAGGCCTTTGACGAAACAGGTATTCTTGTAAAATGTACAGAATGCAACAGTATAAAGGATGAGGTAAAAGAAATTATTAATGAAATATTCAACCACATCTATTGTGTAGCCATCAACGAAATATCTAAAGGTGTAGAACAGCATAAACTTTCTGCAAATCAATTATCATTTGACGATCTGATTGTCAATCTGCATCGGGCTTTATTTTCCGGAAAAGACAATTCAGCACTGGTTTCAGCTTTACAGAAAAAATACAAAGCAGTATTTATCGACGAATTTCAGGATACGGATAAACTACAATATGAAATTTTTAGAGCTGCTTTTGGAAGCAACACCATTCTGTTTTACATCGGCGATCCGAAACAATCTATCTATGCATGGCGCAAAGCAGATATTTTCACATATTTCAAAGCATATCAGGATGTGGACACTATCTATGAAATGAATGTAAACTATCGATCAACAAAAGACATGATTGATGCGATGAATGTATTCTTTCTGCCAACAGAAAATTTTGACACGTTTTATTTTGAAAACCAGGACAACAAAATAGTTTATAAAAAAGTAGAATCGCCGAAAGACAATCAGACTGGCAACTTCCTTTTAGGAGAAGAAAGTGTTATTCCGATTACAATAATTAAACGGCGCAATAAATCGATGATCAATCAGGAAGTAGCGGCCACAGTGATTGATCTTCTTCGGAATACAGAATATAAAATCAATGGCCAAAATATCAGGCCATCAGATATTGGCATTTTGGTCAGATCAAAAAGTGAGGGTTTTAGCATCAAGAACGCCTTAGCACGATTCCACATTCCGGCGGTAACGGTTACAGATGCAAAAGTGTTGCAATCAGCAGAAGCGCAGGAAGTCATGTACGTTTTAGAAGCCATGCTGGATCATTCCAACAAGAAAACAAATAGGGCGCTTTTAACTTCTTTCACCGGATATAAAACAGCGGATATTCTAAATTTAAACACGGATAAAGTCATTGCGATGTTTAAAAATTACAGAAATATCTGGGAGAAAAATGGCGTTTATGAACCGATGAATTTATTCATTTCCGAATTTGGTGTTCAAAAACATTTACTCCAAACAAATACAGAAAATGGTGAAAGGATTATTACCAATCTTTATCAAATAATCGAGCTTCTTTTTAAAACAGAAAGCATTAAAAACCTTTCACCTGCGGAATTGATCGATTGGCTCAAACGCTCAATGGAAGAGTATGACGCCGTAGGGGATGAATTAGAACAACGCATAGAAAATGATGAAGAAGCTGTCAAGATCACAACGATTCACAGTAGTAAGGGATTGCAATACCCTATCGTTTTGGCTCCTTCTCTTGATCTTTTTAAAACAAATAAATATGAAGAATCCAGTTATAGAGATGAAGAAACCTCAGAATACGTTTCTGCTCTGACAAAACAAATGGATGAGAAACAAAAAGAGATGCACAGCAGACAACTGGAACAGGAAAACAGGCGTTTAGTTTATGTGACCATCACGCGAGCCATTTATAAATGTTTTATTTTCAAAAATGAACATTATAAGGATTCCTCTCTTTCTACTTTTATGGGAGTTATTCCTTCTTCACCCCTCATCAGTATAGAAGATCCGCAAATTGAAACGGAGAATTATTATTACAATTCGCCTGATTCTTTCACGAAGAACAAAAAAAACAAAACGGTCACGTTTGACTTATTGCAAAATAACTGGCAGCGCATGAGTTATACCAGGCTTGCTGCAGAACTGGAGATTAGGCCAAAGATCAGAGCAGCAGCAAATAAAGATTCTTACGAACAGTTTATTTTCAGTCAGCTTACCCGGGGAAGCATTACCGGAAATATGTTGCATTATATTTTTGAAAACATCCATTTCTCCGATGATTCGAAATGGCCGTTGGTAATAGAAAAAGCGATAAAACGATTTGCTCCGGGATCAAAAGAAATTTATGAAGAACATTTACCAAAAATGATTCAGCAGGTTTTGAATGTGACTATTCAAACCGGTAAGGAAGAATTCCGGTTAAATGAGATTGCTTATGACCAGCGCATTCATGAAATGGAATTTGACTTTCCCGTTTCCGTTTTTAATCCAATGGAGCTAACAAAATTTGTAGAAAACAACAGTCTGATTAATGTAAAATCCTTTCAGGAAATAGAAGGAATAATGAATGGACTGATCGATTTATTCTTTGAGCATAACGGGAAATATTACATTCTTGACTGGAAGTCTAATTATTTAGGTGGTACTATTGAAGATTATTCCATAGAATATTTAGCAGACGCAATGAATGAAAACAACTACCATCTTCAATATTTAATTTACACAGTTGCCGTAAAAAAATATCTGGAAAGCCGTCTACCGGGTTTTGATTATGAAAGAGATTTTGGTGGTGTTCTATATATTTTCATTCGGGGAATGAGGGAAGATAGAACGGAAGGTGTTTTTTATGCGAAGCCACCTTTGGAAATGATTGAGAGGTTGGAGGGGATGTTTTTGGGTACGGAGATGGGAACTGATTATAGTACATAGTTTTCGGGAAGATGCATCAAAATTTTCACAAAATAGAAACAGAAAGTTTACTATTAGAAAACTTTTATTAATTTTACTCTTGTGTTTAATATTATTACCAGAAGAACTTTAATTGAATATTTAGATAGATATCCTCAAGCTGCATTTGCTTTGGCAAAATGGTATAGTGAATTAAAAGACGAAAATTTTATAGATTTTAATGAGCTAAAAAAAGTTTATGGAAATGCCAGTTTGATAGGAGACAATAGGGTAATATTTAATATTATGGGTAACAAATACAGATTAGTAGTACGGATTATTTTTGAATACAAAGTAGTCCAGATTAAATGGTTTGGAACACATAAAGAATACAACAAAATTGATCCTAAGATTATTCAGTACAAAAACCATTCATTATGAAACCTAAAATAATAAAATCAGAAAAAGAATACGAGACCTATTTAGATTGGGTGGATGAAATGTTTGATAAAAAAATAAAACCAGATTCACCTGAAGGTGAAAATTTACAAATCATCCTGCTGCTAATAAAGCAATACGAAGATGAACATTATGAAATTCCCCTTCCGGATCCTATTGAGGCAATCAAAATAAAAATGCTGGAAAAAGGACTTAGAAATCAGGACCTTGTTGGGATGATTGGATCTAAAAGTTATGTTTCTGCCATTTTAAATAAGCGAAAACCATTAACATTGGAAATTGCTAAATTGTTCCATAAAGAATTAGGTATCCCTTCTGACATCCTATTATCTTAATGTGTCACTTAAAAAAAAAGCTACCCAACTAATTATTCAGGTAGCTTTTTCTATTAGATTTTCCCGACTATTAAAACTTATACGAAATCGTTCCAATCACTTGTGTTGGAGGGATCGGGTTGATGCTGTAATTCTCATGTACATAATAATTGTACGTGTTGGTAATGTTGCTCACTTTGGCCAAAATGGAAATCTTTTTAAAGGAATATCCTGCAGAAATATCCATCGTTGTAAATCCTTTTACAGGAATTAATCGAGAGTAATTCTGTGCCTGTTCGATGGTATTATTCCAACCTGCATTTCTATCTCCAGTATAAAATACGGAAGCACCTAATTTCAAGCCTTTCAATTTATTACTGAAAGAATAAAACAAACTTCCATTTGCAGTATGAGCAGGTGTACCAACCAATCTTTCCCCTTCCACATAACTTCCTTTGGTATCAGGTGTTTTGGTGTATCGCATGTTATTATAACTATATCCTGCTATCAAATCCAACCCTTTTAAAGGGCGACCTGTAATATCCAATTCAAAACCGTCGCTTGTGGTTTGGCCTACCAATTCCTTAAAATTTGGATTACTGTTTTGTGTTACGCCATCTTTTTCAAACTGGGCTGTTTGCGCCAGATTGTTGTTAATAATGCGATAAGCAGTTAAATTGATGGACAATACACCATTCAGCAGATCGTTTTTCATTCCCAATTCATATTGATCAATGATGGAAGCATCTAAAGGATTTCCAAAAACATCTGTTCCTCTGGTATTGGGTGAAAACGAATTGGAATAACTGGTAAAGAAAGCTGTATTCGCAAATGCTTTATACACGATTCCAAAACGCGGAGAAAACGCAAATTGGGTATTTCCGGCTGCTACGGATGAACTATCCTTCGTTAAATAAGTAGTTGTAGAATTTTCAGAAATATTTCCTGACCACCGCACACCTGCCAACACTTTTATTTTATTAGAAATACTAATCAGATCTTGTATATATACTCCCACTCTATTTACAGGAAGTGATGCACGGGTGATAGCATTTGCTAATGGAATATCTGTACGCGGAGTAAACTTGGAATGGTCCAGGATATTAATCACATCATATGTCTTCGGATTATCAAATGTGTAATTTGTAGTCAGGTACCTGTCGGCATCCACACCTGCTAATAAAGTATGGCGAACTCCTCCTGTCTTAATCTTTCCTTTCAAATTTACCTGGCCGGATAAGGCATTTTCTTCAGATTGTATTTTGTTCAGCGGTCTTGTCCAATCGCCATTGGCTTTCGCCTGAATGCGTTCGATGGAATAATAATCCCGGTTAAAATCCTGATAGGCAGCAGTAGCATCCAGACTCCAATCATTATTAAATTTATGATTAAGGATCATTGAAACTGTAGATTGTTTTATTTTATTATACTGCCATGAAACACCTTGGAATGTGGACCTTGGAAGATCGGATATTTGAGTATTATTCAAAGAACCTAAGCCAAAATCAGGTGTAAAATTATGTTCTAAAAAATCCGCCTGAAACAATAATTCTGTTTTATCACTCACTTTATATAATGCAGATGGATTGATGTATAGTTTCTGAGAATGTACCTCATCCCGAAAACTTCCGGCATCCTCAAAACTTCCGTTTACCCTAACGGCTAATTTCTTAGAAGCAGGTCCATAAACATCTATGGATGGTTTATATAAGCTATAACTTCCGGCACGCATGGATACTTCGCCTCCAAAATCAAATTTTGGTTTCTTCGTAACCATATTAATAATTCCACCCGGCGCTACTTCCCCATATAAAATGGCTGCACCTCCTTTTAAAATCTCCACTTTTTCCAAAGAACTCATCTCTGGAAAAACTGCAGAATTGATCCGGGTACCATTTTTGAAAAAGTTATCACCCGACAAACGGTATCCTCTCCCAAAAAATGTCTCCTGCGTACCGGCCCGGGTAGCTGATAAATAAACACCATTCACATTCTTAATGGCATCACTTAATTTTTGTGCCTGTTGATTATTAAGAGTGGATTGATCAATCAGAGAAAAACTTTGAGGCAAATCCATTGGTGAAACAGGTAATTTACCAATAGTTGCCGGTTGTTTATTCATACTTTTTCTACCATCTAAGACTATTTCCTGTAAAGTCTTGGCAGTTTTACCTATAACAAATTCTGCTATTGCAATACCATCATCTTGTACTGTAACTGTTTTTTCGGCAGACTGAAAACCTGAGTAAGAAACGACCAGGGTATACTCACCTGGTTTTAAGTTTTTCAATGAAAAACTTCCATTTTCATCTGTTATAGTAGCGATTCCGGAATTTTTAACCAGGACAGTTACCCATGCAACCGGTTGTCCGTCATTGGTACTTACAGAACCACGAACGCGACCATTGTAATCCTCGCCAGCCAGGGCAAACAGTGCCATTCCGTTTAGTATCAAAATCATTACCCCCTTAACAAACCCGTTTTTGAACATTCTTATCATATCTTTAATTCGTATTTTCGATCCGGTTTTCAAAAAATATTAATCACCGGCACTGTTAATCTATTTTTAAGATCGCAAAAGTATTTTCAAAGTGTCTGATGTGTTTACGAATATGGAAATACGGTTTATGTTTTCGGGAAAAACCTCCCTATTTTAAGTGGTTTTTTGAAAGAAAGCCAGACAATATTCAAAAAAAATATGATAAGCCCTCTACCTCCTGTCTGGATTCTTATATTATAATAACTATTGACTATATTTTATATTATATTATCCTGTTTAAGGAAAATGTAAAAAGATCATTCAGGAGTTTAAGAATAGGTTTTGAAAAGATGGAGAGGTGGCCAATTGCCGGTCTGACCTGCGGTACCGACCTAACCGGAAACAAACGCTAATAGTTGTCGGTACCGAAGGTCAGACAGCGGGTGAAATTTAAAACTTTACTATTTCGGAAGAATGAGTTTTGAAAAAATGGAGAGGTGGCCTATAGCCGGTCTTACCTTCGGTACCGACCTTGAAACAAACCTACTTTTCCATTTCTCCTTTTACAAAATCCATCAATGTCTTAATATTTTCTGAAGAGAAATCAAATTTCAATCCGGCTGCTTCATATAATTCCGGCAGTGTTTTAGTACCTCCCAGACTTAAGGCATGGATATAATTATCCAAAGCTTTTTCCGGGTTTTGTTTGTATTGCATCCATAGACCGATTGCTCCTAATTGAGCTATCCCATATTCAATATAATAAAAGGGAACTTCATATAAATGCAATTGTTTTTGCCATCCATTGGCTATGTATTTTTCCAGTCCGGCTACATTGATGACATCATTGGAAAACTCTTTGACAATCTTCATCCATTCTGCTGTTCTTTCATCTACCGTATGATCCGGATTTTCATAAATCCAATGCTGAAATTTATCGATGATTGCTATCCATGGAAAAACAGTAATCACTCTTTCTAATTGGTGCTCTTTTGCTCTTTTTAAATCTTCTTCATTATCAAAAAACACATCCCAATGATCCATACTAAAAAGCTCCATCGCCATACTGGCAACTTCTGCGATTTCCATCGGGTAATTTTTGAAAGAACTTAATTCCAGGTTATGCGTCAGAAATGATTGTATTGCATGACCGCCTTCGTGAACCATGGTGGTTACATCATGCATTTGGCCGGCCGCATTCATAAAAATAAAGGGTGCACCACTTTCTGCCAGAGGCATATTATATCCTCCGGGTGCTTTTCCATTTCTGCTCTCAAGATCCAAATGATTCATCTGATTCATCTGACGGATACAATCACCAAAAAATGGACGTAAACGGGTAAAACATTCAATCGTTTTTTGAATCAAATCATCGCTGTTTGTAAAAGGCTCCAATGGCTTTGTTCCTTCCGGTTCTGCTTCTGTATCCCAGGGACGAAAATCATCCAATTTCAATTTTTCTTTTTTCTTTTGAAGCAATTCTTTCGCTAATGGTAATACATGCTCCTTCACGGATGCGTGAAAATCGAAACAATCTTCTTTTGTATAATCGAATCGCCCAAGAGATTTAAATTTATAATCTCTGTAATTTTCAAAATCTGCATTTAAGGCTTCCTGATGGCGGATTTTAATCAGTTTTGAAAAAAGTTCATCCAGCTTTTCTTTATCCTCCAAACGTCTTTCATTCACTTTCAGATAAACCTCTTTACGCAATTGTCTATCATGACTTTCAAAAAACTTAGCTGCCTGTTGTAAGGTATATTGTTGACCATTTACCTCTATTCCCATCTGCCCCGTAATCACACCATATTGTTGCTGGAGAACAGAAAGTTCAGATTGAAGAGGAATGTTTTCCTCCCTGAAAAGCTCAATATTATTCCGGATTGATCGTAGATAAGTAAAATACTTTTCAGAATTCAGTTCGTTTATAAACGGAGATTCCGTAAGCTTTTTATTCAATGCAAAAGCGTAAGGTTCTATCCTTGGTTGAATTTCCATACAAAAGAAATTAAAAGATTCTTCTAATTCCTTATTATTGGTATCACACGTCATTTTTATCTGTCTCCAACAAATATCCTCAGTGATCATTGCCTCTACTTCACTCATATCCAAAAGCCATTTTTCCAGGTCAACTTTTGAATGAATTTCTCTGTCAAGCAATTCTTTAAAAAAAGGCTCAAGGGCATTCCAATCAGTTACCGCATAATCTTGGGGCAAATAATTCCTCGGCAATTTCATTATATCTGTTGAATAATTCATCTGTACGTGTTTTGTCTAAATAAAGTTTTTGTTGGAAGATTTTGTAAAATAAAAGACACCTTAAGAAAAATTCGTAAAATGAATTTTAATCACAAACTCCTGCTTCAATTTCCTCAATAAATAGTTGGAATCCACTTAGATTGAATCATTTTCAAAATTGAAATAATGATATTGTAAACATTAAATCAGGAGATGGACATTCCATTCTGGTAAGGCAGAAAATGAAAATTATTTAACTCCTCTGCTTTCAATTTTTTTAGGATTGGATTGCTGAGGTTTAATATCTTTCACGTGCGTTTTTTCTGTATGTGCAGGTTTCACATTTTTCTTCTCGGCTGCAGCTTCTTTTTCCTCCTCTGTATGGGATTTCACTTCTATGTTGTTTTTCAAAAGAATATTATACCATTTCACCATTTTTTTCATGTCGCTGGTATACACTCTTTCAAAATCCAGATTAGGGAAAACTTTTTCGAAGTAGCTTTTTAACCCTTTTGCATCAGAAAGATCAGGCACTTCTTCATTGCTTTCTTTCATTGCAACAAACACATCAGATAGATTGTTGTTATCCTGGGTCGTATACACCTCAATGCTTTCCAGATGTGAAAAATTATGCAGGCGGGTGCTTACAAATTTAGAGGTATTATCTTCCAGGGAGCGAACTACCGCACCATCGGATTTGGAAGAAATCATTTCAAACAATCCGGGCATTCCTGTAACGCTAACTATTTTATTGTAATCCATATAATTATTATTCATTTTGGGCTGCAAGATAATAGAAATGATATTCACATAAGTTAATGAAATAAAAAAAACCTGCTTCAGAGTTTAAAAAATAAAATAATAGCGAAGGTTTTTTTAAATGAAAGCGTCTTATGTATAATTAAACCATTTTATGCTCAAATTTATCCCCCTATTATTCGCTTTTTTACTAGGAACATTAGTATCTGAGTCTCAAACAATTACAGGCTCGTTAATCGACTCTGGCGACAGAACACCCGTTGCAAATGCAACCGTCAGATTATTAAATCCTGATTCTACAAGTACTCCTAATGAAACCGTAAGTAATGCAAAAGGAGTTTTTATATTTAGAAATGTCCGTTCCGGAAATTATATTGTAGAAGTAACCTCTATCGGTTTTTCCAATTACCATCGAAATTTCAGTGTAACTGGCGAAAACGTAAATCTGGGAAATCTAGGTATTTCAAAAATAGCCAGAACACTTGAAACTGTTGTCATCGATGGCACACCTCCTCCCGTAAGACAAAGAAACGACACATTGGAATATTCTGCCAGTCAGTATAAATTGAATACGGATGCGACTAGTGAAGATCTGATTAAAAAGATGCCCGGTGTAACTGTAGACAGATCCGGAACGGTAACCGCACAAGGAGAAAACGTGCGAAAAGTAACAGTGGACGGAAGAGACTTTTTTGGTGATGATGCGATTGCCACATTGCGTAATCTACCCGCTGAAGTGATAGATAAAATTCAGGTATTTGACAGATTGAGCGATCAGGCGCAACTAACAGGTTTTGATGATGGAAACACAACTAAATCTATCAACATTGTAACGAAAGCCGACATGCGTTCCGGAAATTTTGGAAGAATATATGCAGGATACGGTACTGATGACAAATATAGTGCAGGTGGAAATGTTAGTTTCTTTAATAATGCACGAAGAATTTCACTTTTAGGACTTACCAATAATGTGAACCAACAAAACTTTGCTTCTCAGGATTTATTAGGTGCTACAAGCAGTGGAAATCGCGGTGGTGGCGGCATGCGTGGTGGTGGTGGAGGCAGAGGCGGCGGCGGACGCGGCGGCGGAGAGAATTTCTCAGTAGGTCAGCAAAGTGGAACAGCCAAAACAAATGCATTTGGAATCAACTATAGTGATGAATGGGGAAAAAAGATGGAAGTTTCCGGTAGTTATTTCTTTAATAACAGTAATACTTCGAATAATCAAACAATCAACCGGCAAAATTTTCTGAAAAATAATGAAACCCAGTTCTATGATGAAATTTCCTTTTCAAACAATAAAAATTTCAATAACCGGGTAAACTTTCGATTAAATTATAAAATTGATTCAAGTAATTCCATATTATTTACATCTGCACTCAGTTTCCAAAATAATCGTGCAGGTAATTTTGTTAGCGGACTAATTACCGGCGAAGACGGAAATAAAATTAGCTCTACAATTAATGAACTGAACAGAAACAGCAGTGGTTATAATCTAAACAATAATTTATTGTACCGACATGCTTTTACAAAAAGAGGCCGGAGCATATCTGTTGGATTTAACACAAGTTTGAGCAGAAATAATGGTGAAAATTTTGTGAATGCAGAAAACGACTATTATAAATCCGTCATTTTTAGTGATACTACAAATCAATATTCAGATCAAAAAAGTAATACAAACAGATACAGCGTAAACCTGGTATATACGGAACCATTTGGCAAAAAAGGTCAGCTACAATTGAACTACAATCCGGCAGTGCAAAAAAGCAATGCAGATCAACTAACTTTTAATTTCAGCAACGCCGACTCAAAGTATAATAAACAAGATACCAGCCTAAGTAACTTATTTGACAACACATATAATACACATAATTCAGGTTTAACCTATCGTTATGGTGATCGCGACAATATGATTTCTGCAGGTATTTCCTATCAATACAGTGAATTAAATAGTGACCAGGTATACCCACTCACAAGGCAGATCAATACACGTTATAACAATGTGCTGGCAAACGCCTTCGGCCGATTGAAATTATCCTCGAAAAGCAATATGAGAATTATATACAGAACCTCCGTGAGTGCGCCTTCCGTAAACCAATTACAGAATGTCATTAACACTTCAAATCAACTATTTTACTCTACCGGTAATCCTTCCTTAAATCAACAATATACCAGTAATTACATCACACGTTATACGTATACAAACAGCGTAAAAGGACAAAGTCTTTTTGCAAATTTATTTATTTCAACCATAAATGATTATGTAAGTAATGCAACCTTTAATGCCACGCAGGATTCCGCACTTTCCAGTACAGTCACTCTTTATAAAGGCTCACAATTAAGTAAACCTGTTAATCTTGATGGTTATTTCAGTGCGCGAAGTTTTTTCACCTTTGGTTTACCGGTTAAGTTCATTAAATCAAACCTGAATTTTAATGCAGGGATTAGCTATGCTAAATTGCCGGGATTACTAAATAATGTAGAAAACATTTCAAATTCTTACAATTATAATCTGGGAGCGGTATTAGCAAGTAACATCAATGAATATGTTGATTTCACACTTTCCTACTCGGCCAATATTAATGATGTAAAAAACAGTATTCGCCCAAGTTTGAACAATAATTATTTCACACAGTCCGCCGGATTTACTACCAATTTCTTAACTAAAAAAGGATCCTTTTTTCAAAATGACATCTCTAACCAATCATACAAAGGGCTAACGGATGGCTTTAATCAAAGTTATTGGTTGTGGAATATGGCTGTAGGTCAGAAATTTTTAAAAGATCAAAAAGGAGAATTGAAACTTTCCGTTTTCGACCTGTTAAAACAGAACAAAAGCATTACACGTGACGTGACTGAATCATATGTTCAGGATATAAAAAACCAGGTGTTACAACAATATTTTATGCTCACATTTACCTATAAATTGAAGACTTTTGGAAAAGGGAAAGCACCAAATAATAGGGAAGGAAATCGTATGTTTATGTCCTCATCCAATGAAGGATAAATTTCTAGGAGTGCAGCATAAAATAATCTATAGTGGAAGAAAGGGAATTAATAAAGCAGCTAAAGCAAAGGGACAGGGATGCATTTAAAAGCCTTGTAGATACGTGGCAAAATATGGTCTTTAATACGGCAATTGGATTATTACAAAACGAGGAGGATGCAGAGGATACAGCACAAGAGGTTTTTATTCAGGTTTTTGAATCGATCGATACATTTAAAGAAGAATCGAAACTATCTACCTGGATTTATAGAATTACTGTTTCGAAAGCAATGGATCATATTCGCAGAAAAAAGACAAAAAAACGATTTTCATTTTTAATGTCGCTTTTCAAAGAAGATGGTCAGGTTATGATTGAACCTCCGGACTTTTTACATCCGGGTGTGAAATTGGAAAATAAAGAAAATGCAAAAGCCTTATTTAAAGCGTTGGATAAATTACCACCAAATCAGAAAACAGCTTTTGTGTTAAACAAAATGGAAGGATTGAGCTATCAGGAAACGAGTGAAATAATGGAAATCAGTAATTCCGCTACCGATTCGTTGTTGCAGAGAGCCCGGCAGAATTTAAAAAAGGAATTAAGAAATCAATTTGAATCTATTAACGATTAACTATGATCTCAATCTTTAAATCCTGCCGTAATTAAAAGCGGTCTAAAGGATCTAAAACCGGAATTGTATAAAAGAAGGAAAAATTAAAATCAGAAGTCATGAAAAATAAAGCAGATTTAGAAAAGAGGGTAAACATTGCCCTTGACAGTCTCAATCAAATGGAAAGAGCTTCTGCTCCTCCGTACTTTTTTACCAGATTAGAAGCCCGGATGCAAAAAGGGAAAACTTTTTGGGAAAAGTCTACCTTATTTTTGACAAATCCCGTTTTTTCGTTTGCAAGCATCACCCTCATCCTCTTATTCAACATATATGTAATAGCATCATCTCCCGATGAAAATAACATAACTCAACAAGATAATGAACTTGCAACGATTGATGAATACAATCAGGTAAGTTCTACCTTATTTGATTTTGAAAATATTAAACCATAATGAAAATAACTTCAACCAGGAAAACACTTATAACTGTCATATTTATATTGTTAATCATCGATGTCGTTGTCCTGATTTTCTTTGTATTAAAGAACAAACCGGATGAAAATCAGCATCCGCAACGAAACAGGAAAGAGGGTGGTCTATATACTATGCTCAAAAACGAAGCAAATTTTTCTCCCGAGCAAATTGCACAATACCAGATTTTAAAAGAAGAACAATTCGAAAATGTAAAACCTCTGTTTAATAAAATAAGAAATTCAAAATCGAATTTCTATTCTCTTCTCTATGTTGAAAATGTATCAGACTCAGCTGTAAATGCCTTGTCAGATTCAATAGCAGTAAATCAAAAAGAACTTGATATTAAAATGCTCTCTTATTTCCAAAAGGTCCGTATGATATGTACAGCGGAGCAAAAACCGGCCTTCGATTCCTCGATCAAGAAAGTTGTCATGCGGATGACCGGCAGGCAAGGAGGCGGAAGGTCCAAAACCGGAATAGATTCTCTTAAAATAAATTCTTCTAAAAACAATCCATAAAATCAAACAAAATGAAATCAAAAATCACGTTAGTATTCGCGCTTTTAATGTTTTCCGGTATGATTACTTTCGCTCAGCAGCAGCGTCAATCTGTTGAAGACAGAGTAAAAAATGCGATGGAAAAAATTTCAGCACCCTTAAAACTGGATGCAGATCAGATTAAAAAAACAAGTGCTGTTTTTACTACTTTTTACGATGCACAAAGTAAGAAGATGGAAGAAATAAGAGGTTCAGGAAGTCGCCCTGACCGTTCGGTTTTTGAAAAAATCACCACTGAAAGAGATGAGAAATTAAAAGAGATTTTCTCAGCCGATCAATATAAAAAATTCAAAGATGAGGTGGAAGAAACAATCAGACCTCAAAGAAGAAATTCCTAAAAACCAATAGATTCGTACAAATTAAAGAGCTCGACCGGGCTCTTTTTTATTTGTAAAAAATCCAGGTGTTTCAGTATGTGAATTTTGAGTCAGCTTATTTTCGGAAAGTAGTATCCTGTGTCAGATTGGTAGAATCTACTTTATTCGTACTAATATCGATTGTATTGATTGTATCCGGAATATTACCATTCACATTTTCTACTCCAATGTTGGGAGATGCTTCTACATCCTCTCCTACTTCTTCATTACTGGATTTATTGCTGTCACACGCAAACAGCAAAAGAGATACGGAAAGAGTTAAAAGGATCTTTTTCATAAAATCAATTTTTATTTAAAATGTTACATCCATCTGATTCTGATAAATCCCTAAAATAATGCCGGTTTTTTTTGAATGGAAAATGCAAGCTCGGGAAAGGGGACATTATTTTTCTTCCGTGTAGTAATCGTCATTCATTTCTCCAATGATAGACAACACTTTCGTTTTTCCAAGTTTTTTAGCGGAACTCGTCACCACATGTTGAGGAAGGAATTGCTGCGTTTTTTTTAAAGCCTCCAGGAAAGATTTCACGTTTTTACTAACTATAGATTGCTTTTCTTTATCTGCCTTTGTAAATATGAGGGTAAAGGGAACCTGCCATTGATTAAGTGCTTCGATAAATTCAAGATCAATCTTTTGAGGAGAGTGACGGGAATCTATCAATACAAATACATTGACCAGATTCTCTCTTTTGCGCAAATAATTTTCAATCATTTGCTCCCATCTTCTTCTGCTACGCAAGGAAATTTTTGCAAAACCGTATCCCGGTAAATCCACCAAAAACCATTTTGTTTCATCAAATTGACCCACCTCAGATACACTTACAATATCGAAATGATTAATCATTTGGGTTTTACCCGGTTGGTTGGAAGTCTTCGCCAGTTTCTCATTATTGCACAGCATATTTATGAGGGAGGACTTTCCCACATTACTTCTACCGATGAAAGCATATTCCGGTAAAGTAGGCTCCGGACATAATTCAAATTCCGGACTGCTGATTAAATATTGAGCTCTTTTTATATGCATATTTGATTGTTAGATGTTAGGATTTAGGTGTCAGGTGTCAGGTGTCAGGTATCAGGTATCAGGTATCAGGAACAATAATTCAGTAATTGAATAATTCAATAATTGAATAATCCAACCACCCACCAATGAAACCAATATTTTACCATCCCCCACTTGCTCCGCCGCCGCCGCCGCTTCCTCCGCCAAAACCACCGAAACCACCGCCGCCGAATCCGCCGCCGCCACCTCCTCCGAATCCGCCTCCGCCTCTTCCACCGCCGCCTAACATACTTCCTATAAGGAACCAGGGCAACGCACCAAAGTCGCGCGAGCCTCTTCTACTACTGTAATTTCCGCCACCTTTTCCGCCGCCGCGGCCAAACATACCAAGAATAATGATAAAAAATATAATCAGTATGAAGATCGTTCCTGCTTTTGATCCTTCTTCCTTTTTTCGTGGATCAGCTTTATATTCTCCGGCAGCTGCCTGTATGATTGCATTGACAGCATTATCAAATCCCTGGTAGTAATCATCTTGCTTGAAAAAAGGGACCATTCGTTGATCAATAATCTGTTTTGCCAAAATATCCGGCAATACTCCTTCCATTCCATAACCGGTTTCAATCCGTGCCTTTCTTTCTTCTTTTGAAACGAGGATAACGACACCATTATTTTTACCCTTCACACCTATCTGCCATTCTCTTAAATATTTTAACGCCACCTCCGCTATGTCGTATCCCTGTAAATTTGGAACCGTAATAATGACAATGGCAGAAGAAGTGGAATCATTATATGCTATTAACTTTTGTTCTAGCGCATTCTTTTGAAATGGTGCGAGAAAGTTGCCATAATCATTTACTGCCTTTGCAGGCTGTGGCCTACTTTCAATTTTTTGTGCAAAAACCGTGGAAACACTAAAAAGAAAAAATAGTAAAAGAATTCTTTTCATCTAATTTATTTTTTTTGGGGAAATAGTTTTTTCCCGGCGTCAGATCTTTTCTTTTAGTAAATAACTCAGGACTTAAGCACCAAATATAATTTCATCCGGGAGCTCATTTTTATCCATTTTCATTTCGTAAGGAAAGTGACTTTTCAGTGCTTGTCCGATAGAAAGAATGGTGGTGGTGATACCTCCCACAATATCATTTTTACTAAAAACCGAGAGGATGTCATGAACCAGATTTTTCCAGTATTCACTACCGGTAGCTTCATGAATACCCTGATCTGCAAAAACAGCTAGCTGCTTGTCGCCCAATGCTACATAAAACAACACACCATTACGAAATTCTGTTTCTTCCATTTTTAGGTTAGTAAAGATTTCTTTCGCTCTATCTAAAGGATCTACATACTTACAACGATTTTCAACAAATAACCGAACCTCTCCACTTGTTTGTCTTTCTGCATCACGAATAGCTTCAACGATCCGTTCGTTTTCTTCGGGGGAAAATAACGGTTTCCTATCTGAAAATGGCCACATAATCAAAGATTTACTTTATATCAAAATTTACATCAGGAGCTCTTTCACTTCCAGGGTCAGCTTTATAAAATGCTTTTTCATGATAACCGAACATGCCTGCAAAAATATTATTAGGGAAAGTTTTCACTCTCAAATTATAGGATTGTACTGCAGCATTATAATCTTGCCGGGCTACATTAATTCGGTTTTCTGTTCCCTCAATCTGAGTTTGAAATCCTTGAAAGGCTGTGGTTGTTTTTAAGTCCGGATAATTTTCCATTACCGCCAATAGTTTACTAAAAGAGCCTTGCATCCCGGCCTGGGCTTGACGATATGCCTCCATGGATGCAGGATCATCAATATTTACTGTAACAGATGTTGCCTTTGCGCGGGCTTCTACCACTTCTTTCAAAGTCCCTTTTTCAAAATTCGCAGATCCTTCAATGGTTTTAATGACACTGTTATACAAATCGTTTCTACGTTGATAATTGGTTTCTACATTACCCCATTTCGTTTTTACTTCCTGATCTACGCCAATGAGTTTATTATAGGTACCACATCCCCAGAAAAACAATAGAACAATAATTCCAAGGACGACAAACAAACCTGTTCTTGATTTCATATTTTAATTTTTTAATTTTTTGAAAAGTATTTAGCGAAAATAATTTTTTTTTATCCGCTTAATCTATTTTTCATTGTTTTTTTCACGAATGGCTTTTATACCGGGCAATTCTTTTCCTTCAAAATATTCCAGCAAAGCACCGCCACCGGTAGAAACATAACTCACCTGATCAGCAAGATTAAATTTATTGATGGCTGAAACGCTATCTCCACCTCCTACCAAACTATATGCCCCGTTTTGGGATGCTTTTGCAATAGCTTCTGCGACAGCTTTGGTACCTGCCTGAAATTTTTCCATTTCAAAAACACCCATTGGGCCGTTCCATAAAATCGTTTTGCTTTTACGAATTGTCTCTGAAAACAATTTCACCGTTTCAGGACCTATGTCAAGGCCCATCCAGCCTTCACCTATATGATCATTCGTAACTATTTTTGTATTAGCATCGTTTGAAAACTGATCCGCCACCACACTGTCGACAGGTATTTGAAAGGAAACATTTTTAGATTTTGCTTTCTCTAATAACTCTAAAGCCAGATCCAGTTTATCTTCTTCACAAAGACTATTCCCGATATCCTTTCCCTGAGCTTTCAAAAAGGTATAGGCCATTCCGCCACCGATGATAATATTATGCGCCTTGTTCAATAAATTTTCAATGATTTCAATTTTGTCAGACACTTTTGCTCCTCCCAAAATTGCGGTAAAAGGGGATTCAGAATGATTCAATAATTTCTCAGCATTTTCAACCTCATTATTCATCAGCATTCCAAACATCTTCTTATCAGGAGAAAAGTATTGTGCTATGACGGCAGTAGATGCATGTGCACGGTGTGCTGTTCCAAAAGCATCATTGACATACACACTCCCTAACTCACTCAATTTTTCTGCAAAATCTCTATCTCCTTCTTTTTCTTCTTTATGAAAACGAAGATTCTCCAACAACAAAACTTGTCCGGGTTTTAAATTTTTTGATAATGAAAATGCTTCTTCTCCGATACAATCATCAGCAAATAAAATCTCAATTCCGGGTAATAAGGTATGCAAATGAGGAAGAAGTTTTTTCAATGAATATTTTTCTTCCGGGCCATCTTTCGGCCGTCCGAAATGCGACATTAAAATAACACTACCACCATCTTTCAGGATTTTTTCAATCGTGGGAAGGGCAGCCCGCATACGAGTATCATCCGTGATCGTATCTTCTTTTACAGGCACATTAAAATCTACCCTGATAAGGGCTTTTTCATGGTTAAAATTATGTTCTGAAAATGCACTCATTCTTAAATAGTTTAATTAAATCTTGATGATGAAAAAAGCTGAGAGCTTTGAGCTGAGAGCTTTGAGCTGAGAGCTTTGAGCTTTGAGCCGTGAGCCGTGAGCCGTGAGCTGACAAAGCAAAACTAATCAATAGAAATTAATTACGCATTGCAAAATTGCATATGAAGTTCTATTCAACAGCCATAGACCCATTCAACGGACGAAGTCCCATTCAACGGCCGCAGGCCAATTCAACGGACGAAGTCCCATTCAACGGCCGCAGGCCAATTCAACAGCCGCAGGCTATTCAACGGACGAAGTCCTATTCAACGGACGAAGTCCCATTCAACGGACGAAGTCCTATTCAACAGCCGCAGGCTATTCAACTGGCGAAGCCAATTCAACGGCCGCAGGCCTATTCAACATCCGCAGGCCTACTCCTATCTCTTATTCGGCACATCTCTATTAATTTCCATGATATCTATTTCGCCTCTGCGATTATCCCCTAATAAATGCTCAGCAAAATACTCACCTGCCTTCCAGAAAAAATACTCCGTCATATTTCCAAAGCCATGACGCTGTCCGGGTAATAATATAAAATCGAATCGCTTGTTGGCTTTAATTAATGCATTAGCCATCCGAATTGTATTTGCAGGATGTACGTTATTGTCCATATCTACCGTCGCCAACATCAAATGACCTTTTAGATTACCTGCAAGAGAACTATTCCGGTCAATCGCATAAGAAAAAGTAGTATCACCTTTTGCTGTAATTTTTTCTGCTACACCATGATGGCGCTCGCTCCAATTACGGTTATAAATATTATTCTCATGATTTCCTGCCGAAGCTACCCCTACTTTAAAAAAGTCAGGATATACCAATAAAGCAGCAGTAGTCATAAATCCTCCACCGGAATGACCATGAATTCCTACTTTGTTGATATCAATAAATGGATGTCTGGCTGCTAATTGTTCAGCAGCGGCTTTCTTATCTGCCAATCCATAATCTCTCAAATTTCCGTAACCATAGTTATGGTACCATTTTGATCTGTTTGGATGACCACCTCTATTTCCAACAGAAATAACCACAAAGCCTAGTTGAGCTAAACGATCCGTACGATCCATACTTACATTGAAAGATTTATTAACAGCTTCCGTTTGTGGTCCAGGATAAACATATTCAATCAGTGGATAATTTTTTGTAGAATCAAAATCAAAAGGCTTGTACATAACTCCATAAAGATCCGTTACTCCATCATCTGCTTTTACTTTAAATGGTTCCGGAAATTTATAACCGGCAGCAAATAATTGAGATAAATCAGCTTTTTCCAGCTCCATCACTTTCGCACCATTGTGATCGTATAATGCAGATTGTGGAATTGTATTAACTCTGGAAAAATTATTTACAAAAAAAGTATTCTCGTCATTTAAATTACTCTGATGGTCAAAATCTCCGCGGTTTAATAGTCTGATTCCGCTACCATCCAGATTCGCACTATATAAATGATTATAGTACGGGTCTTCACCGGCTTCTCTACCATTTGCAGAGAAATACACTTTCCGTCTTTTCTCATCTACCCCTTCTACGCGCGAAACAAAAAACTCACCCTTTGTAATTTGATTTTTTAAATTTCCCTTGTTGTCAAAAAGATAAATATGTCCCCAGCCATCACGCTCCGACCAAACGATCATTTCCTTTCCGTTGTTGATTATTTCCGGTCGCTGAATATCCTGGTAAGTATTACTTCTCTCTTCCACCAACACATTTGCCTTTCCATTTAGGTCCAATCTTAAAATATCAATTCTTTTTTGATCGCGGCTTGTGCGATAAATATAAAAACTTTCATTATCACCCAACCAGGTAAGAATTCGCTTTTCATCTTCAATAACGGCCTTTGGCAATTTCGCTGACCACAATCCTATCTGCTGATTTTTGTAAGCAGATACGTCAATGAGTTTGTGCGTTTTCTTTGCAAAATCGAATAAATACAATTCTGAATTTGTCGAATCAACTTCTCCAGGCATCTGATATTTATACGATTCTAAAATAGGTCTGCTTCCTCCTACATGATCAATTACCCATAACGAACGAAGATGTCGGGAATCCTTCCGGGTTAAAATAAAATTCTTTCCATTAGGGGACCATAACACTCTCACAGATCTTCTTTCTTTCAAGATTCTATCTTCACTTGTTGTATCGTTTTCACTATACGAACCACCACCCCACACATAATCTTTCACCCCACCTTCGGTTAACTGATGTTCGACTATTGTGGAATCTTTATCATCCTCCTGCGCTTTCCGGTAATTATCCATATCCATCCAATACAGGTTATATCCTTTGGCAAAAACGACCGCAGATGTATCCGGAGAAAATGATGCCCAGGACAAGTCGGCTTTGGGTTTCAATGAATCATTCAGTTCTATAAGATTTCTGTTTTGAAGATTGTATTCAAGATAAAATACTTTCTTTTTAAGTGTATCAGACTTTACTTTTAACTTCTTTCTTTCCTTTTCACTTTTCAAAGTATCGCGAGTACTTGTTACTTCAAAGCGGATGGTTTTTTCATCATTGGAAAATTTCAAACTCCTTAAATCCAGATGTTGAGCTACGTGCGGATCTCTTGTAATCAAGCTCAGTTTTGCCGCCATATCTACATTATCGAACAGCTCATTTTTCGTTCTCCTTACCGGATCCACGATGTACCATTTTTTCGATTGGGCATCACTGTATGTATACCAAAACCGCCCGGAGTTTTTCAACCAGGTAGGTGATACAGAAGTGGAAAACACCATCTTCCTTAATTTATTCGGAGAAAACTGAGAAGCAAGTTGATAATTGGCTTGATTAGCACCTTGTTTGCTTTGCTGGGAAAAAGCGATGGTTGTTCCAATAAGGAAGAATACAGTTAGTATCAGTTTATTCATGGGGTCAAATTTCGGCAATTTTACAGTTTAAACTTAAATAAAAAAAGGGAAATCAGGATAAGCGGTTATTATTATGATTGTAAATGATATCAGTACTCTAAATTGAATATTACTCAAATTTTAATGGAAGAAAAAATGATAGCACGGTATTGCTTTAAAAAAATTATACTAAAATAATATTTTAAAAAAAAGTAATGAATTTTTGATATATTTGAAAATCACCTTATTTATATAAAATATATGCACTTAAAGACTCTTTAAGTCAAACATGTTTTTGAGGAAATAAAAATAAGTAAAACCAAATAAATAAACTGCTAAGATGATTTTCAAAAAAATGATAAAATAAACTAACTGTTGGTATATGGAGTTAATAACAAATAATCCCTTTCGCATTGCAGGAGTTCTTTCTAATGCAACAGTTAGAGAACTTGAAATACAAAGAGGTAAAGCCAGAGCGTACGCAAGAGTAGGAAAAGAAATCAACTCAAATTATGATTTTGATATCTTGGAACCTATTTCACGGTCACTGGAATTGATAGAAAAAACATTCTCAAATATTGAGCAAAACCAGGATAAAGTAGATCATGCTTTGTTTTGGTTTTTAAACGGGAACCCTTTTGATGACACTGCAATAAATTATCTAAAAAATGGGAATCAGGAAAAGGCAATTGAAATTTGGGAAAAAGTCACTCTAAACAAAGAAATCAATCAAAAAAACTTCTCATCCTTTAGTAATCTTGGAACATTTAAATTATTAAGCCAAACTCAAAATGAGATCAAAGAAGGGATCGAAGTTAAAATAAAACTAATCCAATCAGACTGTTTTAAAAATTTCGTTCTGGCTGTCGCAGATGAAACGGTGATAATTGATCAGGATAGGCAAATTGAAAAATTGATTGATGAATTACTGACACAATTCAAAAACCAATATTCAAGTGCTGAAACACTTCAATTTTTTAGTAATTCTAATGGCTCAACCCAAAAATATCTTTCCTTAAAACTTACCCAAGAACCAATATACAAAATTGAAAGCTTAGTTGAAAGCACGAAAAACAAAAGAAAAGAAAATAATAGCAGAGCCTATGAATTTGGATTAGGACTGTATTCAAACTGTAAAGACGATTTATCTCTTTTAAAATCTTTGCTTGGAGAAAATGATTTAAGATACAAATCAGTGGCTGACCTTTTGGCAAACGAAATAATTCAATGCGGAATAGATTATTTCAATGACAGTCAAAAAAAGAAAATTGTTGGTGATTATCTTGAGTCAGCACTGAAGTTAACAAAATTAGCTGATTCCATGGCTGTTGGTAAACTGACTAAAGATAGAGTAAAAGATAACCTTATTATGCTTTCAGAAATGAAGGATCAGGAAATTTCACAAGCTATTACTTTACTTCAATCAGTTAAGGATGCTTATGAAACCAATGAAGAAGAAATAATGAGAGAGGTTAAAATTCAGAAATTATCTTTAGGCTACGGTCAAACAATAAATTGGACAAAAGTTGATGGTTTGATTAGAAATTCAATTGATTGGGATCAAGTTATAGAGTTAACTCATAACGTGATACCTAGAGAAAATATTGTTAGAATCAAGAATAGTCAGAATATTTCTAAAGTAAATGAATACAAAAAATTAGTGACATTTATATTCGAAAAACTTAATTACTCACGAAAAAGTCAAATTCAATACCTACAATATTGGGAAATAGTGAAGACTAAAGAAAGTTCAGGCTCAACATCTCCAATTCAAGAAACTCCATCTACACAAGATAATGATGAGATACCCTCCTGGTTTCTATGGGTAGTAGGAATTATAATATTTATCGTTGTAATCAATACCTGTAATTAAAAAAAATTATGAAAAAAATAATAATCATCACTATTTTATTCGGAACGACACATCTTTTTGCTCAACAGCAACAAGATTTTAAGTTGCTTGAAGAAGTACCAGTTTTAAAAGAAAATGTTTCCCAACAACGTCAACAAATTGACCTTTTAATTAAGAGCTTAAAAAATCAAGAAAATTTAGTTGGGAAACAAACTCAATCTATAGAAGCACTACAAATCAAAAACAACGATTTAAATGCCTCCATTGACAGTTTGAAATTGCTTACCCAAATCAATAGCCAGAACATCATATCCAACTCAAATGAATTAGGAACTAAACTCAAAAAAACAGATGAACCCGTAAATTCAAACAATTCCAAAATTGCTGAATTAGGTAGCAGTTTAAGTAAAAACCAACTCTATTGGATTATTGTCACTTTGATCATTTTACTTTTGGGAGGATTGGTTTATTGGATATTGGGAAAACGCATCCAATCAAGTAAGACAGATGTGGAAGCACAGATCAAGAATACAAAAATTGCATTAGAAGAAGAAGGTGTAAAGTTGGATAATAATTTAGTGGAAGTGTTAGAAACACAATTAAAATTGCAACAAGAAGCACTTCAATCTCAATCAAGTATTTCTAATGAAAAAACTGACCATTCTTTAGCCTTAAAAGTGGCTGATGAAATTGTGAGAATGAAAAAGAATATTTCAAAAATTGACGGAGATATTAAAGGACTAAAACCTCTAGAAAAAGGAATTGAACGGATTCAAGCAAATTTTGCTGCCAACGGCTATGAAATAGTCAACTTACTGAATACCGATTATGATGAAAGAATGAATATTGATGTTATAAACTTTATTAAAAATAACATATTAGAATCTGAAAAAAGGATAGTTTCTAGAATAATTAAACCACAAGTAAACTTTAATGGAATCTTAATACAAAGAGCACAAGTCGAAGTTTCACAAAATTAATATTAGAAATATGGCAAGAACAAAAATTGACTACGGTATCGATTTGGGAACAACAAATTCCGCAATTTCCCGAATGGAAAATGGTGAAGTAAGAATAATTAAATCGCTTGACAAAAATGGCGATACCACACCATCTTGTGTTTCTTATAATGCTAAGGGTCATATTGCAGTTGGAGAAGCAGCCTTTAGGAAATATGAGGAAGATAGTAAAAAATCTCTTTCTAAAAAGTCACCTATGAATTCTTTTGTAGAATTCAAAAGAACTATGGGGACTGATAAAAAATATCAAGTTCCAAACATCTCTAAAGAACTAAATTCTGAAGAGCTTTCGGCAGAAGTACTTAAACGACTTAAAGAATATGTACAGGATGAAAATATCAATGCAGCGATTATTACAGTGCCTGCTGCTTTTAAAAACAATCAGATTGATGCCACCAGAAGAGCAGGAAAACTCGCAGGGATCGATCATATTGAAATACTACAAGAGCCAGTTGCAGCATCTATGGCTTATGGATTAAATTCAAAGAAAAAAGATGGATTTTGGCTAGTTTTTGACTTTGGAGGTGGAACATTTGATTCTGCTTTATTAAAGGTAGAAGATGGAATAATGAAAGTAATCGATACAGAAGGAGACAACTATCTTGGAGGTAAAAATTTAGATTTTGCAATTGTTGATCGATTAATTATTCCACACATCCAAGAGAATTTTGATATTGAGGGTCTTTTATCAGATGACTTGAGAAAATCAGAATATCGGGATGCCTTAAAATTTTATGCTGAAAAATATAAAAACAACTTATCTTTTAACCTTAATCATAATATATATGTAGATCCAGGAGATTGCGGTGAAGACGATAACCAAGAAGAAATAGAAATTGACTTAACTTTAAATCAGGAACAATTAAAAGATGCCATTGCTCCCATTTTTCAAAAGGCCATTGATTGCTGTTTAACGCTTCTAAAAAGGAATAATCTAAAAGGTAGTTCTTTAGATTCGTTGATCTTGGTAGGTGGTCCAACTTTATCTCCAGTTTTAAGAGATATGTTGGAAAATCAAATTTGCAAGCCTGATACAAGTGTTGACCCTATGACAGTTGTCTCAAAAGGTGCGGCACTTTACGCTTCTACAGTAGATTTATCAGAAGAAATTAGAGAGCAAACAAGAAATAAAACAAAAATTCAATTAGAAATCGCCAACGAATCATCTACAGTTGAATTTTTGGAATTCGTATCAATCAAAATTTTAGCCGATAAAACAGATGGTAAAATTCCTGCAAAAATCTTTGTAGAAGTTACAAGAGGGGATAAAGCTTGGTCAAGCGGAAAAATTGAAATAAACACTATTGGAGAGGTTATTGAAATTCATTTAGATGAGGGGAAAACCAATATTTTTGAGGTTGTTCTTTTTGATGATAAAGGAAATATTTTAGAAAGTGAGCCTTCGAGTTTTAGGGTAATCCAAGGAATTGGGGGAATAGGTTCAATGCAAACACTTCCCTTTAATTTTGGAATTGAAATAAAACAAAAATCGACAGGAAAAATTGTTTTCTCGCAAGTAAAAGGTTTAGAGAGAAATAAATCATTTCCTGTGGTTGGTACAAGAAACGGATTAAAAACTCAGAAGCAAATTCGCCCGGGAATAGATTCTGATTTTATCAAAATTCCTCTTTATCAGGGAGAACACGCTTCTGATGGAACAAGAGCAATTTATAATGATCACGTTTATGATGTTTTCATTACAGGAAATGATTTACCAGCACTTTTGCCTGAAAACAGCGAAGTCGAATTAACTGTTAATATTAATAAATCTCAAGAAATATTTGTTCAAGCATTCTTTCCAGACCTAGACCATACAGCCGAAATTAAAGTAGACAAAGACAAAGTTCAATCAGTAAAAACTACTTGGTTGGAAAATGAAATAAGAAAAGCAAAGGGAAGTGTTGATGAATTAAGAGAAGACGGAAATACCGATAATGCTAAACTTAAAAAACTTGAAGCTGAATTAGAACAACTAGAAAAAACGTTTAGGAATAATAAAAATGACGTAGATAGCAAGCAAGAAGTTTTAACCAATTTAAGAAAGTCATTAAAAGCGATTGACGAAATAAACGAAACAACGGAATGGCCGAAATTAGAAGAAGAACTTAAAGAAGAGTTTTACAGGTTAGAAAAAGCCAATACTGATTTAGGAAATGACAAAACAAATCAAGTGGTTAATCAATTGCGTTCACAATTAGAAGAAGTTATAAAAGCCAAAGATATAAAACTTGGTAATGTTTTATTGGAAGAAATACATACTATCTTCTTTCAACTCACTTTCATTTACCAGCTAATTGGCTTTATAAGAAGACACAATGATAACTTCGGTTCATACAATTGGAAAGACAGTAGTAGAGCGAGAACGCTTTTAAACAAAGGCTTACAAATTATAGGAGAAAATCCAGATGTAGATGAATTGCATCCTGTGGTTATTGCGATAATAGAGTTACAAGTTTCTGATCCAGTTGCTCTCTGCCTAGAGTGTGGAACACCAGGATGTAATAGCAAATGTATTCTTGAAGGATAAAGAAATAATATCATGAAATATAAACTTAAAAATACCATCTACCTGTTTTTCTCCTTAATCGTATTCTCTTCTTGTGAAAGTGAAGCCGAAATTAAACAGCGTACAGCAATAGAAGAGCAACAAAGAATCGAACTAGTAGCACAAAATAAGAAAGAAGCAGAAGAGCGGGAATATCGTGTGGAACAAGAGCGCGTCATAAAGGAAAAAAGGGAAGAAGAGGAGCGCATTGAAAGAGAAGAGAAGCTTGAAAAGGAAAGAAAGGAACAGGAGATCTATAATCGATATATTAATAACTCTTTAAGTACAGGTGCTACACCTTATTATTATTGCTTTGGTGACAATAATTCCTGTAACGATTATGGATGTTCTGCAATTAAGGTTAAAACACCAGCGAATTCAGATGTTGTGGTAACTATTAAAAGAAACGGGGAAGTATATCGTCATGCCTATATAAAAGCCGGGAGTCAATATACCATGCAATTTCCAGATGGTATATATCAGGCATTCTTTTATTACGGAAAAGGATGGAATCCGGATAAAGTAATGAAAGAAACTACTTGTGGTTTGTTAGAAGGTGGATTTATTGCAAATGAACATTTTGGAAAGGATAGCCCACAAAAATTAAACAACCAGGTACTTACTTATGAATTAATTCTTCAGCAAAATGGAAATTTCAGTACCAGCCCAAGTAATCCAGAGGAAGCATTTTAAATGGAACATTAAGAATAATTACCGTTGAATTCGCCGCTACTTAAAACCAAAAACCTTTAACGGCATGGCAAAAAACAAAAAGATAAGTGTAAAAGGATATGATGTAGTTCTATATCAAAATGAAGATGTAGACTATATTTCATTAACTGATATTGCCAAATACAAAGATAATAAGCGGACTGACTACATTATTCAAAACTGGCTGCGAAACAGAAATACTATTGAACTATTGGGTTTATGGGAGACGCTGAACAATCCTGGTTTTAAACCCATCGAATTCGATGGGTTTAAAAAACAAGCAGGGTTAAACAGTTTTACACTTACATCCAAACAATGGATAGAAAAAACAAATGCAATTGGTTTAGTTTCCAGGCAAGGGAGGTATGGTGGTACTTATGCCCATAAAGACATTGCTTTTGAATTTGCATCCTGGATTTCTATTGAATTCAAATTGTATATAATCAAAGAATTTCAACGACTTAAAAATGAGGAAAATGACCGCTTACAATTAGAATGGAATCTGCAAAGAACGCTATCCAAAATTAATTACAGGATTCATACAGATGCAATTAAAGAAAACATAGTTCCAAATCTCATTTCAAAATCACAAATAAATTTCGTTTATGCGAATGAAGCGGACCTTTTGAATGTGGCTCTTTTTGGAAAAACTGCCAAACAATGGAAAGAAGAAAATCCTGATGCAAAGGGAAATATGCGTGATGCAGCAATCATTGAGCAATTGGTCGTTTTAAGTAACATGGAAAGTATTAATGCCTTATTAATCGATCAGGGTCTATCCCAAAAAGATAGATTAGTCCAATTAAATAAAGTAGCAATCAGGCAAATTAAATCGCTTTTGAAGAATGAATCTTTTACAAAACTGGAAGAGTAATGAATACAACACAAGCCATATTATCCAAGGGTCAAACTATCGCCAACAAATACACTATAACCTTCTTTCTCAAAAAAGGAAGTTATGCAGAAACGTATCGCGTAAAAGACCAGGATGGTAATACAAAACTATTAAAGTTGTTTGCTTATGCTAAATTGGACAGAACACAATTTAATAGCAATGGTGATATACTGGAGATAGAGATTTTAAAGAAAATAAAGCATCCAAATTTGGTGCACTATTTCGGTAACGGAGAACTTCTTGTAGAAAATCAAAAGTATGCTTACGTTATTCTTGATTTTATCAGCGGCGAAACTTTTGCCGACAAAATGAAACGGGAGGAAGCATTTAATCCGTACGAAGCCAAGGATATTATTTCAGGAGTTTTAAATGGATTGAGCTACCTGCACAATCTTGAAAATCCAATCATCCATAACGATATTACGAACCTGAATATCATGTCTGACTTGTCCGGTAAAGTAGCAATTCCAAAAATTATTGACTTTGGATATGCCCGTTATCTAAATCAATCCAATAAAGACTTTTTTAAGGATGGTTTAAATCCATTTTATCAAGCTAATGAAGCTTTCAATAAAGTATTTTCTGTTCAAAGTGATGTATTTTCAGCAGGTGCCTTGTATTATCACTTACTTGTTGGTTTACCGCCCTGGTTCGTTGAGCTTTCAAAATATAAATCTGATAAAATAAAATTGGAAGATGTTGTTATGGAAGAACGTAAAAAACCTTTAAAGTTTGATAAGAATATTGATGAACAAACTCAAAATATCATAAATAAAGCTTTACAGCCAAATGCAGAAAACCGATTTAAAAATGTGACGGAATTTATAAAGGCAATTAATGGAGAATTAAAAGTTCAGCAGCTTTCAACAAAGCAAGAAGCAGTCAAACCAAAACTAAAAAATATAAAAGATGGTCAAGGATTTAAGGCAATTGCAGGAATGCAGGAATTAAAAGAAATGATTCAATTAGATGTAATTGATGCACTTAACGATCCTGAAAGTTACGCAGCTTATGACTTAACAATTCCAAACGGAATGCTTCTTTATGGCCCACCAGGTTGCGGAAAAACTTTTTTTGCAGAGCGATTGGCTGAAGAAATCGGGTACAGTTTTTATCAAATAAAACCTTCTGACATTCAAAGTAAATGGGTTAATGCTTCACAGGAAAATGTAAATAACTTGTTTAAAGAAGCAAAAGAAAATGCTCCTGCAATTATTTTTATTGACGAATTGGAAGCAATATTACCTAATCGTTCAAATTCCAGTGTCAGCCATATGAATGCAGCAGTTGTAAACGAGTTTTTAGTCCAAATGAATAACTGCGGACAAGAAGGAATATTTGTTATTGGCGCAACTAATTTTGCAAGCTCAATTGATCCGGCCATAATGAGAGCGGGGCGTTTGGATAAAAAAATATATGTTCCGGTTCCTGACCTTCATGCCAGAGAATCAATCTTTAAGATGTACCTGGAAAAACGACCTGTTGAAATTGGAATAGATTATAAATTACTATCCGAAAAAACAGCTGATTATGCATCAATTGATTTAAAGTTCATTTGCGATGAAGCTGCCCGTCAAGCCAAAAAGAATAAATCACGAATAGCCATGAATAGCATACTGCAAGTAATAGAATCTACTCAACCAAGTTCAACCAAAGAGCAACTACTTGCGTATAGAAGTGAAAGAGATAAAATGCAAGGAAAAACTCAAAATAATAACGACCGACCAAGAATCGGTTTTAATAAAAATTAATATGGAAATAATAAACTTTAACAGCCTACTACTTAAGACTGCATTTTCTTGTATGGCTTGTGACGGGCATATTGATAAACGTGAATTAAAGTTGATAAAGAAAATGCACGTGGATAACAACTATTTTGGAGAAATGAATATTGATTCAGAATTAAATATCCTTTTAACTGAAATCAATAAAGATGGGCATCTGTTCTTGAAAAATTTTCTTAAAAAACTTACTTCCGTAGAATTATCTGAAAATGAGGAAATAAAATTAATTGAAGCAGCAATTGAAACAATTAAATCAGATGAAAAAGTTGAATACAGCGAAATTAAATTTTTCAAAGTAATCCGTTCAAAACTAAAAATTGGCAATGTGGCAATCCTTTCAAAACATCCTGACTTTGAAGAATATTTGGAACAAGATATTTTAAGTGATTCTTATTTATCAAGACTTCAAGACAACTTTTTCGACACACAAGTTTTACCGAAATTTGAATTGAAAAATATAATAGATTAAGAAATTTGCAGAATCTTGAAATAAATAAATAGATAAAAAGACCTTCACTTTTATTCCCATTTTCGCAAGTAAAAACCTTTTATTATTTAGATTATTTACCAATTAAAAAAAATATTTTTTAATCTTTATTATTTCACTATTATATTTGCAATTATTAAAAATGAAGTCAACCGTAACCATACAAATTTTTACTCAAGTACATTTCTCCATGAATGTATGTTACTTCTGTATGCCGTAAGGCATCACATTTATATTCCACCTTTTACAAGGCTCCCCTAATTTTTATTTACTTTTACTTTCTTTATTACTAATTTAATAATCTTTAATACATATTAAAATGAGCAATCTCCGTTTCGAAACACTTCAACAGCACGCAGGACAAGAAGCTGATCCAACCACCGGATCGAGGGCAGTTCCCATTTACCAAACCACTTCTTTTGTCTTCAATAACTCTGAGCACGGCGCTAATTTATTTGCGTTAAAAGAATTTGGAAATATTTACACCCGTATCATGAACCCCACAACGGATGTATTTGAAAAACGAGTCGCAGCATTGGAAGGAGGTGTAGCTGCGGTAGCTGTTGCTTCCGGTATGGCTGCGCAGTTTATTGCACTCAATAACATCATGGAAGCTGGTGAAAATTTTGTAACCAGTTCCTATTTATATGGCGGATCTTATAATCAGTTTGCCGTATCCTTTAAGCGCATCGGGATTGAAGCTCGTTTTGCTAAAGGTGATGACGCAGATAGCATTGAAAGTCTGATTGATGAAAAAACCAAAGCCATCTACGTGGAAACAATTGGTAACCCGGATTTCAGCATTCCTGATTTTGAAAAAATTGCAGCAGTCGCAAAAAAACATGATTTACCCTTAGTTGTAGATAATACATTTGGTGCTTGCGGATACCTTTTCCGTCCTTTAGAGCACGGCGCACATGTAGTGGTGCAAGCAGCCACAAAATGGATCGGC
>JBDSBN010000096.1:0-16749 GCA_039921585.1 Ginsengibacter sp.
GGAGTGATTTAGGTACTTGGGGAAGTGCTTATGAAAACCTGGAAAAAGACTATATGGAAAACGCAGTTGTTTCCAAAAATGTCATTCTATTTGATTCAACTAAAAACGTTGTTCATTCTAATGGAAATAAATTGATTTTATTACAAGGGTTAGATGATTTTATTATTGTAGATACGGAAGATGCCTTACTTGTATGCAAAAAAGATCAAGAGCAAAATATTAAAGATTATCTACAGGAAATAAAAAGAAATAATGGCGAAAAGTATTTATAACTATGGCCACCCCAACAATTATCACAAAATTACCGGAAGTAGGCGAAACCATTTTCACTGAGATGAGTTCCCTGGCACAAAAGTATCAGGCAATTAATTTAGGACAGGGGTTTCCGGATTTTCCCATGAATCAAAAATTAGTTCACCTTGTACACAAGGCTATGCAGGATGGACATAATCAGTATACCCATAAAAACGGCTCTTTCGAATTAAGAAAAGCACTTGCAGAAAAAATCTCCTTTTTATACAATCAGGAGATCGACCCTAACACTGAAATCTGCATTACTCCCGGCGCTACATATGCCATTTATACGGCTCTTACAACCGTGTTACAACCCGGAGATGAAGTAATTGTATTTGAACCAGATTTTGATAGCTATTTACCTAATATCATTCTAAATGGAGCAAAACCAATTCGAATAGCTTTAAAATATCCGGAATATAAAGTTGATTGGAATGAAGTAAAGGAAAAAGTAACCCCGGCTACAAAATTGATCCTTATTAATAGTCCACACAACCCAACAGGTACCATACTGGATAAGGAAGATCTCCACCATCTTCAAGATATTGTTATCAATAACAATTTATTCGTTTTAAGCGACGAAGTGTATGAACACATCTTATTTGATGAAAAAAAGCATGAGAGTATCCTAAAGTATCCGGAATTGTTCAAAAGAAGTTTTGTCACCTTCTCTCTGGGAAAAGTATTCAACTGTACCGGCTGGAAATTGGGATATTGTGTAGCCCCTAAACCTATGATGGATGAATTTTTAAAGGTTCATCAATATAATGCGTTTTCGTGTTTTTCTCCTGAACAAACAGCCATTGCAGAGTTTTTACAGGATAAGGAAGAGTATTTATCCTTAGGCAGCAATTTAGAAAAGAAGAGGAATTATTTTAAAGACCTCATGTCACAAACTACTTTTAAACCTTTACCATCCTATGGTAGTTATTTTCAGCTGTATAACTATGAGAAAATAAGTACCGAAGATGAAATAAGTTTTGCCCGACGCTTAACCAGGGAAGCTGGTGTAACGGCAATTCCCGTTGCTGCCTTTTACAAAAAACATGTAAATAATTTCGTTTTAAGATTCTGTTTCGTGAAAAAAGAAGAGACTCTATTAAAAGCTGCTGAAAGATTAATAAACTTCGTACAAAATTCAATGTAGGAAATTTTCAAAAAGATAGTTTTATTCTGATTAACATGGATTATTGCCTATTCTGGTATTTAGATAAATCAGACATAAATTTTTGTTTACCATTTTGCCCAACAGGTAAATTATTCAACACTATTTAAGTGTCTAATCTTCCCAAACAACTGTTTTTCCTATAAATTCTCCTTTGGATAACTATTTGCAAAACACAAGGATAATCATAAATCTTAATAAAAATTAAAACTTTAACCATGAAAAAATTAGCAATCCCCGTATTGTTTGCAATAACAATTTTATTTGCAGCATGCGATAACAGTGCAAATTCAGATGCGGATAACATCAATGATTCAATTACTGATCAAAATAGAGAAACAGCTTCTCTTGATAATTCAGCCCAAAAATTTGCAGAAAAAGCAGCGATGGGCAGTATGATGGAAATAGAAGCTGGTAAAATAGCCGCAGAAAAAGCGACAAACCCGGATGTAAAGGCATTAGCTCAAAAAATGGTAGATGATCATTCAAAAATAAGTGATGATCTGAAAGCAGTTGCAGCATCAAAAAATATGGTTTTACCTACCATGTTAAGTGAAAGTCAGCAAAAAGATCTGAATGATTTACGGGAAAAAACCGGGAATGAATTTGATAAAGCCTTTGTAAATATGATGGTAGATGATCATAAAGACGATGTGGATGCTTTTCAGGATGCAGCAGATAAATTAGATGATCCGGATATTAAAAACTTCGCTATTAATACTCTTCCAATTTTGCAAAAACATCTTGCATCAGTTCAGGAAATTGAAAAGAGAATTAAGTAGTTATATAAAAGGACAATAATTATTAAATAATAGGATTCGTACCCTATATGAGGAGTGTTTAACAGCACTCCTCATTTTTTATCTATCCATTTAAACCCAGTGTGGAACATCTTTTGTAATTCAATACATCCTAAAGAATATATAATGAAGCTTAGTAAAGCATATTTTATTCCTTTATTTTTCACGATTATTTTCTTTTCTTGTAATGGTGGACAACTAAGAGAGGTGTATACAGATTCCGCAAAATCCGGTAAAACCAATACAGAAATGAGCAATAATACTGATACTGAATTGGCTACAGTCTCAAAAAAGACCATACAGGAAGATATCAGAATTTTTTTTCAACAATCTACCCAGCATGTAAATCTGCAAATTTTTATTTCAAAGGAAGCGATAAAAGAGTCTTCAAATCAGGCAATCAGAAACCTGGGTAAAACAATTGTTGACAATGAAACAGCCTTATTCAATCAATTAAAAAGTATAGCTATAGAAAAAAATATCGCTCTTTCTATGGAAGCAAATCAATCAATCCAGGATGTCCTAAGTACAATTATTTCGAAAAATGGAAAATTCTCGGAACAGGCTTATTTGAATTGGGTAATAGAAACATCCATAAACCGGATCAAGCAATACGAAAAAACGAATCAGCAATTCTCCGATAGAGATATTCAACAATTCATAACAACATCAATTTCTATATTAAAACAACATCAGAATGCGGCAGAAGCTTTAAAATAATTCCATTCATTTAACTGCCAGAAAATAGAATCATACTTGAATCTCTTTGATTAAAATACCAAACTTAAACCCTTAGCTAAATTTATTACTATTATTTTACTAAAATTATTAGTGTTGATAAATAATAATATCTATATTTGCGCATCGAATAACTTTACAGAAATACAATTAAAAATAGGAAACTCATGGCAGCAGCAAATACAGAGAAAAATTCAGAAAAATTAAAAGCATTAAAGCTCACCATTGACAAAATTGATAAAGATTTTGGAAAAGGTAGTGTGATGATGATGAATGAAAAATCACAGGAGCCACATGAAACAATATCTACAGGCTCTATAGGTCTCGATGTTGCTTTAGGAATTGGAGGCTTGCCACGAGGCAGAATCATCGAAATTTATGGACCTGAATCTTCCGGTAAAACAACGTTGGCTATTCATGCCATAGCAGAAGCTCAAAAGAAGGGTGGTATGTGTGCAATAATAGATGCGGAACATGCTTTTGATAATTCCTATGCTAAAAGATTGGGTGTGGATATTGACAATTTACTTATCAGTCAGCCGGATTATGGTGAGCAGGCTTTGGAAATTGCAGATAGATTAATTCTATCCGGAGCTTTGGACCTGGTAGTGATTGACTCAGTTGCAGCACTTGTACCAAAAGGAGAATTGGAAGGAGAAATGGGCGATAGTAAGATGGGTTTACAGGCAAGATTAATGAGTCAGGCTTTAAGAAAATTAACGGCTACTATTAGTAAAACAAATTGCTCTTGCATCTTTATTAATCAGCTGAGAGATAAGATCGGAGTAATGTTTGGAAGTCCGGAAACAACCACTGGTGGTAATGCTTTAAAGTTTTATTCTTCTGTAAGATTAGATATCAGAAGAATGGCACAAATTAAAGACGGCGACCAATCTATCGGAAATAGAGTTAAAGTAAAAGTGGTTAAAAATAAAATGGCCCCTCCATTTCGCATCGCTGAATTTGATGTGATTTTTGGACAGGGTATTTCCAAAGTTGGAGAAATTGTGGATATGGGTGTGGATATGGGGATTGTTCAAAAAAGTGGCAGCTGGTTTAGTTACGACACAACAAAACTTGGCAAGGGACGTGAATCTGTCAAACAATTATTTATCGACAATCCGGATTTAGCCTCAGAAATTGAAGGTAAAATCAGAGCAAAAATTGCGGAAGGAGTTGTTTAAAACCGATTGAAATTGTTAGTAATAAAAAAAGAGCTTGCCAAATGGCAAGCTTTTTTTATGACTATTATATATTAAAATTTCATTTTAAAGTCCATATTGTTTGCTTATTTCAAGCATTTTTTCAATGGGCTTTTTTGCGGCTACTCTCAACTTCTCGTCCATTAAAATTTCAGGCTCCTCATATTCCATACACAGATAAAGTTTTTCCAGAGTATTTAATTTCATATACGGACAATCATTGCAACCACATAAATTATCCGGCGGAGCAGGTATAAACATTTTTAATGGCGATTGTTTCTGCATCTCATGCAAAATCCCGGACTCTGTTGCTACAATGAATTCTGTTGCCTCATTTTCAACTGCATACTTTAACAGCCCACTTGTACTTCCTATAAAATCAGCTATCTGTAAAACAGCTTCTTCGCACTCAGGATGAGCGATAATCTTCGCTTTTGGATGACGGATTTTTAATTCGGTGATTTTCTTACGACTAAAAATCTCGTGAACCATACAGGCACCATTCCACAAAACCATGTCTCTTCCTGTTTTTTTACTCAAATAAGCACCTAAATTTTTATCCGGTGCAAAGATGATTTTTTGATCCGGAGCAAGACTATTGATAATCGCTTCTGCATTGGAAGAAGTGCAAATGATATCACTCAGCGCTTTGATCTCTGCAGAGCAGTTGATGTAGGTAATCACGATGTGATCCGGATGCGCTTCTTTAAACTTTTTAAATTCCTCCGCCGGGGCAGAGTCAGCAAGCGAACAACCTGCCTTCAGATCAGGTAGCAAAACTTTCTTGCCCGGGTTTAGAATTTTGGCTGTTTCAGCCATAAAATGCACACCGGCAAACACAATCATATCAGCAGTGGTGGATTGGGCCTTTTGGGCAAGAGCCAAACTATCACCGATAAAATCGGCAACATCCTGTATATCGGGTTCCTGGTAGTAGTGTGCAAGTACAATGGCATTTTTTTCTTTTTTTAAACGTTCTATTTCAGCGAAGAGGTCTAAGGTAACATCAATTTTTAAATCGAGGTAGCCTTTTTGATTTATCGCTTGCCTTGCAACGTCAATGTTAATATCTGCCATAGTATTTAATATTATTTGATTATTTTTTTAAAGGTCTATTACTATTAGGAGTGTGAATATGTGGATAGAATTCTTTTTCACCTTGATGCAAATTTAAAACATCCTTCTTATCCACAGATCCCCACATTTTATTAACATCGTAGATTTAACAACAGCTATAGATTTTGATGGCATTATCAACATGCGTTGATAAGAATGTGCGTTTGTAAAAATTTACGATATTTATTTCTAATTTGTGTGAATTGGGCAGGAACAATTTGTTGTAAGTTTCACTAAAAATTGTAAAAGGTGGAAATCCTCCAAAGTTATTAGAACTTATCAAGAACCTGGTTTTGGAAAAACTATGGTTATCCACACGAATAAATATTTCTACACATCAATTGTGAATAACAGGATTATTCCTCAAAATAGAGCCTGCATTATCCACATTTAGTATAATAATTTATTGATAAAATTCGCTTTATCTCGTTGCCACATTGATTTACATGCTCAAATTTTTAGAGAATGTGTATAAAAGTGCGTTTCTTTATTTTCAGGCTCAATTCAGATTTATTTAATAAATAATATATGCACAAGGTTTCTTTTAAATGTTTTAAACCACGTCCTAATTATAATCCAACCATAACTGATCCAGAATTATAATTGTGAATAATTATCGAAATGCTCAATATGGACTTTAATAGGGTACAAACAGGTTGTCCCGTTATATTCTAGTTATAGGAAAAAAACAATCGTGTATATATATATGATATGAGATAGTAACAGGGGAAATTTCCTATTTATGAGAACTAAATGCGGCTATTAAAATATTAATTAACGCATAAAATAATATGGAATCCTGTGTCAAAAGCTGATTTATACGGGGTAAAGAGCAAAATAAAGGAACCAAAGTGCCATTAGATAGGGGGATTTACCTACTTTGTTACTATTTGAATTTAACCTATTTTTGCCGCCTTAATAAAAAAACTTAAGTATTAATTAATTATGTCTATAATTCAGACTATACGTGAAAAAGGAGCTGTTATAACTATATCAGTACTTGCAATCGCCCTAATCGGCTTTATGTTAATGGATTCGGGCCGGACAGGGATGTTTGGAAGCCAGCCACAATTTATTGGTGAAATAAATGGTGAAGAAATCAGCATTCAGGAATTTAACGCCAAGGTTTCCCAAATAGAACAGCAATATCCAAATAATGGAAGTGCTCAGCGTAATCAAATCATGGAAGGAGTTTGGGATCAGTTAGTTGCTGAAAAAATTGTTGAAGAACAATTTACCAAATTAGGAATCACCTTTACTGCTAATGAAATGAGTTCCATTATGTTTAGTAATGATGCTCCTCCGCAACTAAAGCAGGCATTTACAAATCCGGAAACTGGTCAATACGATATTGAGCAGGCAAAACAGTGGTGGATGACTACTAAATCAAATAAAAATGAAGAACAAAGAAAAGCCATCATTTCTCAGGTGATTGATCCGATGCGTTTAAACAGCATGTATACAAAGTATACTTCCATGATAGCTGCAAGTGTTTATCAGCCTAAATGGATGACAAAAGTGGAACAGCAGGAAAATACGGAAGCTGCCGTTATCTCCTATGTTGCCATTCCGTACCACAGCATTTCAGACAGTGCAGTAAAAGTAACCGATAACGACATTAAAGATTATCTAAATAAATACAAAGCACGTTTCGAACAGGAAGGCGGAAGAATGGTTTCTTACGTATCATTCAGCGCAAGTGCAAATTCAGAAGACAGCGCCCGTATTAAAAATATGCTTCTGGATTTAAAACCTTCTTTTGCAGTTGACTCTAATGCAAAATTGTTCCTGGGCAAACATGCATCTGCTATTCCTTTATTTGACGGATTTACTCCGGCAGATAAAATGCAAATGCCTTATAGTGATTCTATTAAATCATTACCTGTAGGTGGTGTATTTGGTCCTTATGAAGATGGATCCAATTATGTGATTGCAAAAAAAGTTTCCAGTAAGTTATTACCTGATAGCATTAAGGCACGTCATATATTAATTGGTACCATCGACCCTCAATCAGGGCAGCCAAAAATGGAAGACAGTGCTGCCGAAACTTTGGCAGATAGTATCGCTAAAGCTATTGCAGGTGGAGCAAGCTTTAATGAATTAGAGCAAAAATATTCTACAGACGAGGCAGCTAAATTAGAAAACGGTGTAATGACTTTTGATATAATGACCATTCAAGGTGATGGCTTTGCAAAAGAATTTGCTGATTTTTTATTGAACGAAAGAGGAGAAACCAAAAAAGTGGTTAAAACTCAATTTGGATATCATTACATAGAAATTCTAAATAAAATCAATCCGAAACCGGCTTACAAAATTGCCTTTATGGCAAGAGATATCGCTCCGAGTGATGAAACGATCAATGCTGCTAACACCGCCGCTATTAAATTAGCAGGAAGCGCTGCAGACGTAAAATCTTTTCATAAATATGCACAGGAAAATGGATTAACAGTGATCGATATTCCTAATGTAGTTAAAGAAAATGATTATCAGCTTGGTGGTTTAGATGATGCCCGCTCAATCGTTAAATGGGCTTTTGAAGCAAAAGAAGGAGAGGTTTCTACTCCCTTTACGATAAAGGATGATTTTGTTGTTGCTATATTGGATCGTAAAGTTAAAGCAGGTGTTCCGGATGTGGCTACTGCCCGTCCAATGGTTGAAGCAACAATCAGAAATAATAAAAAAGCCGAAGAAATTAAAAAGAAATTAAAAGATGTCTCTACTCTTGAAGCCGCTGCTGCAGCCTTTAATGTTTCTGTACTAACAACAGGAGAAGATTCAACATTTACTTTTAATTCTCAGATTATTAATGGAATTGGAAATGAACCAAGAGTAGCAGGAGCTGCTTTTAATAAAGCATTCCAATCTAAAATATCCGGACCTATTAAAGGAAATACAGGTGTTTTTGTTCTTAAAGTAAATAATGTATTTAAGATAGAAGGATTACCGGTAGAGATCCTGGAACAGCAACAAAAGGCCCAAATGAATGGCCGCGTACAATCTGCTCTCGGACAATCATTCGAGTCTCTGAAAAAGATTGCTGACATTAAAGATAACAGAAGTAGTTTCTTTTAAATTAACTGAAAGTATTTAATTAGTAACCGGGCTTAATTTAATGAGCCCGGTTTTTTTATGTCCAAAACTGATCTGAATGCATCATCAAAAAGTTAAGCCCTAAATAATAAATGGAGGAAGTGTTAACTTTGAGAATAAAAGAAAACAACTATGGAAGATATTATTATAAATAAAGTTGCCCAAAGTGGCCTGATTACATTAGATCTTGAAAAGTACTATCCGAAACAGGAAATTGTAGAATTTGACTTAAAGGAATATTTATTCATGGAACTCATATTAAAAGAGAAAGATTTCCGTGAGGCCATGAAAAATCATGATTGGAGTGTGTATCAGAATAAAAATATTGCGCTCCATTGCTCTGCAGATGCAATCATCCCTATATGGGCGTACATGTTGGTAACTACCTATGCAGAAGTATACGCAGACCAGATTATCTATGGAAATAAAGAAACCGTTTTAAATGCTTTGTATTTAAAAAACCTTTCTGAAATAGATCCTCAGGAATTCGAAAATAAAAGAGTGGTTATAAAAGGGTGTGCAGATATTAAAATTCCCGAAGCTGCATATGTGGAAATCACCCAAAAATTAAGACCAGTTGTCTTAAGCATGATGTACGGTGAACCATGCAGTACAGTACCTGTATACAAAAAGCCAAGGGAAATTAAAAAGTCAGTTGAGTAACACTCTTCTCACATCTGACCTGCACAAAGGTAAAAGCATGTAGTTCAAGCTCACGGCTCCCAGCTCCCAGCTCAAAGCTCGAGGCTCAAGGCTTCCCAAACACATTTTTCAAAACATCCGTCACTCTGTCTGCCGGATTTTTACGGATATTCATTTCCTCCTGCGCCACATAATGGAATATTCCATCAAGTGCTTTTTGAGTTACATAGCGATTGATATCTGTATCTACCGGTTCGGAGGAAAAACGATTGTATGCGGAGAAAATATCTTTCCAGTGTTTGGTCGCATCTACTTTTTTTAATGCTTCTTCAATCACAGGCATAAAGGCGCTGGTTAATTCTGGCGATGTGCTTGTTCTCAAATAACCGGTTGCTGCCGTATCTGATCCTCTTAATATTTGAACTGCATCCTTCACCGTCATTTTTTTAATAGCGGCTAAAAAAATGGGTGCAGCCTCTTTAGAAGCATCCTCGGCAGCTCTGTTCATACTTTCTACCGCATTATCTACCAATTTTCCCATTCCTAATAAGCGCATTTTCTTTTCTATAGCCTGCACTTCTTTCGGCATTAAGATCTTTACTGCAGCATCTTTAAAAAACCCATCGGGCGATGAAAGTTTCTTTCCGCTTTTTTCTGCACCAATAACTAATGCTTCTTTTAAACCTGCGACAATTTCATTGGAAGAAAGATCCGAGGAGGAACTTTTATTCAATAAAGAATTTGCTTTATTCAATAATCCGCCTGCTTTTTTTTCTGGAATTTGAGCAGATACCGAGCCGGCAAAAAATAAAATAGTGAGTATCGTAAGAAATGATTTCATGGGGAAATTTTTAAAATGATATGATAGAAACAAGGGGATTACAGAACCTTCTGTTACTAAAAACGTTGTATCAAATGTAATTAGTATAAATAGATTGTTATGTTAAAAAGAAAGTTGAAACCCTTCAGAGTTTCAACTGAAATATGCCATATATACTCTTTAGAAAAAGAAACAGAAAGAAATTTCCCGACTTATTTAAATCTATATCCAACCCCTTTTACTGTTGTAATGCAATCATCGCCCAGTTTTTGGCGGATTTTTCGGATATGTACATCAATGGTTCTATCTCCAACAATAACCTCCGTACCCCAAACTTTATCCAGAATTTCATTTCTTAAAAATACTTTAGAAGGCTTAGAGGCAAGAAGGGCCAATAATTCAAATTCCTTGCGGGCGAGAATAAATTCTTCTCCCTTAACAGTCACGATGAATTTTTCACGATCGATCGTCATATCTCCTAATTCCAGAAAATCTTCAGAATCTTTTATACGGCGGAAATGAGCATTTATACGACTGATAAGCACTTTGGGACTAATTGGTTTATTAATAAAATCGTCGCCTCCGGTTTCCAATCCTTTTATTTCTGTACTGTCGTCATTAAGGGCCGTCAGGAAAAGAATAATGGTTTCCTGAAAAATCGATTGGTTTCGAAGAATACTGCACACCTCAAAACCTGTTTTCCCTGGCATCATCACATCCAGAATAATCAGATCTGGTTTGTAGAAATTCGCTTTTTCAATCGCTTCATTTCCATTTTTTGCAGTTATTACCTCATATCCTTCAGATAGAAGATTATAGCTGATAATTTCTAGAATATCCGGTTCGTCGTCTGCAATTAATATCGTCCTGTTTTTGGTTTCTTGCGCCATGGTGGTGCAAACCTAATTTAATTGTTGATTAAGATGCACTTGTTTATAATTATTTAATACAGAATTAATTTAGAATTACACAAAACAGTCGTTTTTTTAGCTGCTGCCAGTGATAACTTACTGTTGGCAATATTTGTATAAAAAAGGTTAATAAGTAAATTAAATGACTCGTTTCGATTAAATTTCCAACAGAATCAATACTCACGAACTACTTTTGCAACTATTGGAAACGTTTTTGCTTCTATTTGAAAACATTATGAGATTATTACGCTACATCATTATACCGCTTTTCTTTGCACCTTACTTTGCATCAGCATCTGCATCTGATACGACGAACATTCCGTTTAGCAGAATTATTTTCCATGAAAAAATTATCGATGAACAAAAACGGGCTGATAAAATAGATGGGAAAATAGACGGACTCATAAAAGCAGGAAGCAATGAAGAGGTGAACCTTCAGATTACAGATGCACTTTACAGAAAAGTAAACGCATTGAGAAATGAAATTGAAATTAATAAAACCATTTCAACAAATAATGATAAGGTGCGTTATTTGCGCTATTTGGAGCAAATGATGGTCACTTTTGTGAAGCAATGGAAATCTCATGAGATCTTGCCTTCCATCGCACCGGCCCTATTGGATAATTTTAGGGATTTAATGATTGCTAATATTAATGGAGAAAATATGGCGCAGCTTGTAAAGAAAGCATCTTATGAAGTAGCAGCTATTAATACACCTATTTTTACAGACAACCCGGGTTATAAAGAAAGTAGAAATGATGTCTTTTTGAAATTTTGTACTTTATATCCGGAAAAAATAATGGCTAATATCGGTCCCTTTGCAGATGAGCCATTCGCAGATTCTCTGGTAATCGTTGCCTTTACAAAAAACCCGAGTCAGCTTTATTCTTATGCCCAAAGTACCGGCAGCAGGCAAGGACGCCTGATCAGGAGAATTAATGATGATCGCATTAAGGCGGTTGTTCAGTTAAGTTCACAAAACAGAGCTTTGTTTTACTTCCCCTTCCTGGATGATTTGATCAGTGGAAAGCAATCCATTGAAAGTATTTCAAAAGTGGTGGGTACATCAAACGATAATTATGATAGTCTGGGATACTTTAAACTTTTAGTAAAAACAGAAATTGACTATCAGGGCCGGCTGATCAAAGGAGATACTCCTATTGCGATGCTGGACGTGAATGGGCTTCAGGATATATTAAATCAAAGAGCAATTCAGCATTTTGTGACACCTGTAAATGAATTGCATGACTATGGTCCATCTATCAGATTCAAAGCCATCATGCCATTAACTGCCCAGGAATTATATTATATGATGATTGCAGGTGAAAACGAATTATTTACTTCCAGTTATAAATTCATTTTTGATCGGTTCATGCAAAAAATGGGACCAAATCCACGGGGAGATTCTTTATTACTTTCTGTAAATTTTGACAAGTTTAAAAAGTTTATAAAGATGTCTGCCGGATATGGAAAGCTGGATGAATTTTTAAGGACGATGCCGGAAAATGCACAAACATTAATGCAGGCTTTTGTAGCGAAACTGGAAACGACAGGGACTCTTGAAGATGCGGTAGATGTAGCCGATTCTTATGGTAGTGTCAATCCGACTGTTCAAAAATCCATGCTCCAAAATATAGAGTGGAATATAGAAAGATGTAAACGCGAAAACAATGATAGAGGAGTAAAAATATATAGTTTATTAAGAACCATTTTCTTATCCGCTGATCCGGCAAATAATGTGGATTTATCCAAAGAAATCGGCATTCCTCCCGTATATACTGTGGACCATAATTATATTACAGATGAGCAGGGAAGAGTTGTTGAACTCGTATTTTTCTATGGAGATGAAGATGGCAGAATTTCTTTTGCAAGTTATATGACCTCATTCCCAAAAAGTCAATGGGATGTTGTGTATAAAAAAGAATGGGTAGAAATTAAATCCAATAAAGGCAAGCCTGTGTGGATATTTGCAAATCTTCCTTTAGATAATAATTTAGGTAAGGATAGCGAAGCGCAGGAAAAACTCCGCGGTTATTTAGAAGCAAACAACCTTCGTCCTTCTGTGGTTATTCATCGCGGACATAGTTATCATTTGCCTTTTACAATCAAACAATTACCGGAAGATTCCAAAATTATTATGTTGGGTTCTTGCGGAGGATATAATAACCTGAAAGATATTTTGACTTATGCACCTGATGCACATATTATTTCTACCAAACAATTGGGCACAACCAATGTGAATAAATATATTATCGATGCTCTGGATAATTCTTTTGTTTCAGGAAAAACCATCGATTGGAAACAAATGTGGGATGGATTGGAGAATTCTTTTAGCAGAGCTTCCAGGCAGGAAAGAGAAACTTTTGAAGACTATATTCCACCTCAAAAAAACCTCGGCGCTTTATTCATCAAAGCCTATACTAAATTGGGAGGAATGGATGATGCATTGTAATCAGTAGTTCCGTATTTTGGGTTCTGATAGAAAGTTTATGGCGCTTCTTCCCCCATTCATTTTCAGTAAATTTGTAAAATGTCGGAGAAAAATAAGGAATATACGACCTCTCATTTCAGAGCACTGAAAAAGGTGTTTTCGTTTGCTGCTCCCTATAAGAGAAAGGTGTATATTTCTGTGGTATTATCGATTGCGCTGGCGCTTCTTTCTCCTCTTCGGCCTTACCTTATTCAATACACGATCAATACATTTATTGCAGATAAGAATATGTACTGGCTGGTAATGATCACCGTGATACAAATCGGGATGTTACTGGTAGAAACAGTCGTTCGGTTCTATTTTGGGTTTATTACTTCCTGGCTTGGACAAACAGTTGTAAAGGATCTTCGGGTAGCCGTTTACGATAAAGTTTTAAATTTGAATTTATCACAGTTTGATAAAACGCCGATCGGGACATTAACTACCCGCACCATTAACGATATCGAAGCAGTGAACGATATTTTCTCTGATGGATTGATTCCCATTATTGCCGATCTATTATCCATTGTTTCGATTCTGCTTTTTATGTTTGGTGCCGACTGGAAATTATCGCTGATAAGTCTTGCTCCTTTCCCGATCATTATTATAGCCACTTATTTTTTTAAAGAAACAGTCAATAAAAGTTTTATAAAAGTTAGAAATGCTGTCTCCGCATTAAATGCATTTGTGCAGGAGCATATTACAGGAATGAGTGTGGTGCAGGCTTTCGCCGTAGAGCAAAAAGAGTATAATAAATTTGAAACAATTAATAAGCAACATAGAAATGCCAACATAAAAGCCATCTTTGCTTACTCTGTATTTTTTCCTTTGGTAGAAATTGTGCTTGCTTTTTCCATCGGTTTATTAGTATGGTGGGGTGGCAATGAAGCTTTCAGTGCCGGTGTCATTATTTCCTTTATTATGTACCTGAATTTACTTTTCAGACCATTGCGGAACCTGGCAGATAAATTCAATGTTTTACAAATGGGAATGATTGCCAGTGAACGGGTATTTAAAGTATTAGAAAATACAGATTCAACAGTAACCACTCAGGACGGAATGAAGGATGTGCCCATTCAGGGAGAGATTGATTTTAAAGATGTTTCCTTTGCCTATATCGACGAACAATATGTATTAAAGAATATTTCTTTTAAGATACAACCTGGTGAAACCCTCGCTATTGTTGGACATACGGGTAGTGGAAAAACATCCATCATCAGTTTATTGAACAGACTTTATCCTGTAAGCCAGGGGGAAATTCACATTGATCATCGAAATATTGTGGATTACGATTTGGAATTTCTGCGTAAAAATATAGCTGTCGTATTGCAGGATGTTTTTCTATTTGGAGGATCCATTAGTGATAACGTAACACTTCGTAATCCTGAAATCAAACGAGAAGAGGTGATTTCTGCAGCTAAAATAATCGGTGTGCACGATTTTATTATGAAGCTTCCTGGCGGGTACGATTATAATGTCATGGAACGTGGAGCCACCTTATCTTTGGGACAAAGACAATTACTTTCTTTTTTAAGAGCCTTGCTATACAATCCTTCTATATTGATCCTTGATGAAGCAACCTCTTCTATAGATAGCGAAAGTGAAAAACTTATCCAAAAAGCCATTAATCAATTAATTAAAGGCCGCACTTCTATTGTGATTGCCCACCGTTTATCTACCATTCGGAAAGCAGATAAAATTCTTGTTTTAGATAGAGGAACAATTAAAGAAATAGGAACACATCAGGAATTGATGCGTGCGCGCGGACATTATTTCAACTTACATAAATTGCAATTTGAAATGCAGGAAGATAAAGTAGAGAACTAAAACGATTGAAGCTTTTATCCGTTTTGCGAAGAAAATTCACCTGACTTCCGCATTTTAACACCCAAAATTGAATAAATCAGCTAAGTATCTCTGTTCTTCGGTATTTAGTATTGTCTTTTTGACAGTTTTACCACTTTGCGGCAAGTTGATGGTTATTTGATGGATGTAATCTGCTATTTCAATGGCTTCTCCTGCACTAATAGTTGCTTTCTTTTCTGTTAGTTGACGCTCCAACTCTTTGTAAACTTTATATGCAGTAAAAGATATACAAATGTGTGCTTCTATTCTTCGTTGAAGACGATGATAGATTGGACGGATTTTTAAGTCTGTTTTGGCAATTCTAAATGCCTTTTCTATTTGCCAAAGATGCTGGTAATTTTCAACGATTTGATTTTTGTTCAGCTTTGCATTGGAAAGATACCCTTTCAACCCATCCCACTTTATGTCTTCCTCTATCTTCTGTAAATCAAAATTGACATTAATTTGCCCGTCTAATTTTAAAAATTTGTTGTAGCCTCTATTATTAATGCTTGATTTTGTGAGACGCCCGGTTTTGATCCGTTTTCCCAGTTTTTTGATGCCTTTTTCTCTGTTGTATTTATCCTTCTTTGCCCTCTTGTCAGAATAAGTAATAATAAGTTTTAGGTCGCCTTTTGGAATAACCTCACTCTTGCCATTTTCTAAATTGAGAGACAATATTTTTTGTTTGATATTTTCTTTTTCATTTTTGATCCTGGCACCAATAATAAACTCATAGCCTTTTTCCTGGAGCTCGATAATGTTTTCATTTGAAAACAATCCACTATCGGCTACCACAACTAATTTGTCTAACTTAAATTTCTCTTTAAAACCATCAATTACCGGAAGCATAGTATGACCTTCAAACTTATTGCCTGAAAAGATTTCATAAGCTAAAGGATAACCTCCTTTGCTGACCAGCAGTCCTAATACAATTTGTGGATTTTGATGCTTTCCCTCTTTGGAAAAGCCAGTCTTGCGCAGATCGTCTTCTTCGTCTATTTCAAAATAAAGTGTCGTTACATCATAGAAAACAACGGAAATGTCATGATCCATTACCTTAAGTGTGTGTTCAAAACTAATCTGCTGAACTGCCTCCTTTTGAGTATTATAAAGTTTATCTAAATAGCGGTACAATTTATCTTCATCCCACGCTATATTTTTATACCGATATAGGAACTTAGCCGTTTTAAGTTTGCTCTTTGGAAAGCCAACTCTGGCAATCACTAATTCCCTGAAAAATTCATTATCAATTTTTCCAAAACCGATTTCGTCGAAAATAGGACCAATTAAAAGATCATAACCGGTACGTTCAATCGAAGAAATAGAGTTAAAAAATTGCTCAACAAAAGAATCAGAACCAGAAAAATCAAATTCCTGCAATCCGGACTTCTGTCGAATCCAATTTTCAGCTTTACTGACTAAAACTTGGAGCGCACTTTCATCAGATGCTGAACCAAAACTTTTCATAACAAGGTATTTACCAGATTGTTTTTGGACAACCTGGATATAAACTTTGCCATTGGGGTGTTTCAATTTTCTTACAAACATCGGAAAAGTTGTCAGTTTTAACACCCAAATTTAAAAAATAAAAACTGCAACTAACTCATTATCAATAAGATATTTTTATTAAAAAAAATAGTGCGGAAGTCAGGA
>JBDSBN010000097.1:0-3741 GCA_039921585.1 Ginsengibacter sp.
TCGGCCTTTTTTGCCCGGGCTTGTACAATGTCAAGTACGATGCTCTTCGTGTCATTTTTTGACCCATCTGCTATGAACCAGGCAGATTTGAAAGGTTTTTCCCGTGCATCCCGGTTGCTCATACTAACCAATAATGGTTGTTGTGTTGTGTTTAAAAGCGGAATTTTCCACTCCTCAGAATCTTTAACTTTTCTCGATTCAATTTCTGAATCGGAAAGGCCAGCCAGGTCTTCTTTACTTTTAAAGATAACGGCACCTTCATTATTTGCGGCCAGCAGGGTTTTATTAAACTGAGCGCTTAAAGTGGCCAGGGAAGCATTTATTTTTTTGAGCTCTTCCTTTTTTTCAGAAGAAAGATTTGCACCGGCGATTTCGAAGTTTTCAAAATAAACCTCCAGAAGTTTTAAGGATTCCGGATCCAGATTGAGTGATTCTTTTTTATTGAATAATTCTTTTACGCGGGCGAATAGAGCGTCATTCAAATAAATAAAGTCTTCTTTTTCAGCTAAGAGAGGAGCGATTTCTTCCTGAACGGCTTGCAATGTGTCATTGGTATGAGCACCAGTTAAAGCATAAAATGGCGCCAAAACTCTTTGTAATAATTCATTGCTTTTTTCAAGTGCTACAATGGTATTTTCAAAAGTAGCTTCCTCTTTGTCAAGAGCAATTTTTTCTACTGCTTCTTTTTGCTGCCTGATCCCTTCCAGAATGGCCGGCTTAAAATGGGCATTTTGGATAGTTGAGAAGTCAGGGGTAAAGTAGGGTAGGGTACTTTCTACCAATAAAGGATTGTTGGTCAGATCCATACTTTCTGAGTTTGTGGAATTTTTTGATTCATTACATCCGGTTAGGGCAAATAGAATCAAAAAAGCAGTTGCTGTTTTTTTCATTATACATTTTTAATTAAAGTGCGAAAGATAAGAAATTGGGTATGAAAAGTTTGGTTAAGAAAAGTCTAAATTAAAAGAGGTTGTCTGCATATGCGACAACCTCTTTTAATAAGTTTTTATTATACTCTTACATCATTTTCACTGTTGTAGTGCTCGTTATTTTAGAAGAATTTGGAAGCTCCTGTCCCATTACTTCAACAATTCCCTCGGTAGTGATATCCATTTTTTGAGATTGAATCACCCCTGTTTTTATATGGACAATTTCCTCGCCAGAGAATTCACCCTGGGATTTGGTAGTTATTTCCATCCCCATATTTTCCATGGTGGTATTCACATCCATTTTCCCTGAAAGGGTAAGAGTTGCAAGATCGCCATTAATGGATTTTACTGTATATATCGTCTTTTTAATGCTGCCGCTCTCATTTGTATTCACCTCCCAGGTTTGATTTACTTTCAGGTTTTTTGGCAGTGCCTGAAAAGCCAGGGAGGCTCCAAAACCGGTGGATTCGTAATCTCCCAGTGCAGAGTTTATTTCTGCGGATTTATTGCTGCTATCGGATGAGATTTTACCTTGCTGACTCAAAATAACCTTTTGAGGCACATTGATAAAGTTTTTCAAAGCATCGCCGATCGGACCATTCAAATCGACCTCTTTTTCAGAATCAAAATCCATTTCCTGCCCCATCTGACTTATTTTCATTTTTACTTTTTTGATGGTGTTTGTCAGGTTGTATTGATCGTTCTTACTATCTGCAACTTCTATTTCATAAAAAGTAGTTGCATCGATAGCTACTTCCATAGGCATCCCTTGCATTGCTGTTGTACTGGAAGTTTTGGTGATGTTTTCAATCACGTATTTTTGTCCTTTTTTTAATACTATCCGATTGTCCGTTTGAGCAAAGGACAATGAAAAGCTTAGCATAAAAGCCAGCGTAAAAAGGCTCGTTTTTCTTAAATTCATTTGTTTCATTTTAGGTAACAAATATATGTCCTTCCGGCATATTTTTCTTCTGTATGTAAAATTGATTTATTTTTAAGGCTACTCTTTGTTGATTACTTTATTTATAGCCTTTGACACTATCCCACTATATTCTTATTCTTCTATGGATTGTATATTATTCGCTGCACAGCCTTTTGGCAGATAAGGTGGTGAAGGAGTTTTTTAGAATAAATTTTAACCTTGACCGGTATTATCGATTAATATATACAATTCTTGTCTCCATCTTATTGGTGTTGCTACTCTGGTATCAGTATTCCCTCCTAAGTCCGATATTGTTTGATATTCCTTTATTGGTAGTGCCAGCAATATTATTAATGATTCTTCCCGGAAGTATGCTGATGTATATCTCATTAAAAAAGTACTTTTTCCTGTTGAGTGGTATACGCGCAATTTATGAAAAGGCTCCTGCACATGAAATTAAAATAAATGGGATACATCAATGGATGCGGCATCCATTATATACAGGAACAATCATGGTGGTGTGGGGATTCTTCTTCATTTTTCCTTTTCTCCACAATCTAATTGCTGTTATTCTTTTAACGCTTTATGTGATTGTGGGTATACGTTTTGAGGAAAAGAAATTGATTGTTGAGTTTGGAATTCAATACAGAAATTATATGAAAAGTGTGCCTGCATTATTTCCCTCCATCTTTTCTACAAAGAAGAAGAGCGAGATTGTATAATTTAATATCCGGAGTAAAAATCTTGTTCATCAGGGATTATTAATAGCCCAGTTTGTTTTTTTAATAAAGAGATCGTTGAATTCGGGGCTCTCTGTCTTTTTAATTCTGTCCCAAAAGGTAAAATAAAGCCCGAAATTATATTTATATCGTTGGTGATGTTGGGAATGATGTGTTGCACCGATAACCCATTTGCTGAAATGATTTTGACTTCCTTTCGGATAAATTTCAATATCCAGATGATTTACCACGCTGCTGATACTCATAATAGTGAGAAGCGCAATGATGACATATAGATGAATTGGAATAAATAATAGTAGGATGGGGATTAATATAGCTTGTAGCAATGCCTCTATCGGGTGAAAAGAAAAAGCAGTGAAGGGAGAAGAGATTTTACTGTCGTGATGCACTTTATGAACCATCCGGAAAATAGCCGGGTGATGCATCCATCGATGTATCCAGTAATAATAGGTCTCCTGAAGCAGCATATATAATAGGAGACTCAAAGGAAAATACCACCAATCAGCCAAATTTAAAGAGGTGTAAATTTTTGTATAACCCTTTTGCCAAAGTATGACTGTAATAGCCGCTGTGATGGCAAAAATGGCCGCGGATATCATGCTCCAGAATATTTCAGATTTGAACTGACCTTTTTTAAAATCACGGTCGTTGATCTTCCTGGATTTCCATTTTTCCGGATACCATATATAAAAGATACCATAAAAGAGGCCGGAAAGTAAAAAGTATCGTCCGATAATAACGATAAAAAATATTGTCGTATTCAGTGCGATCCATTCAGGCGTACTAAAATCTGGTAATTCCATATCTGAAAATTACGGGAATAATAATTAATGCAATTCCTTATAATTTCAATAAAGGGCATAAAAAAAGGGTCGCTAAAAAGCCACCCTTTTTTTTGGAAAAATATCGATACTAGCCGATTAATTTCACATTAACGGCATTCATGCCTTTTTGTCCGTTTTGCAAGTCAAATTCAACTTTATCATTTTCTTTGATCTCGTCGATTAAACCGCTTGCATGTACGAATGTTTCTTTTGAAGAATCATCGTGTTTAATGAAACCAAATCCTTTTTCGGAGTTGAAAAATTTTACGGTTCCTGTGTTTTTGTTGTCCATTGTATTGTTTGTTTAAAAAATAATGAGCAAATGT
>JBDSBN010000098.1:0-3383 GCA_039921585.1 Ginsengibacter sp.
CAGATGCTGAATCTTTTAATCTCTGAAAAGAAAAGTTGTTTTTGGGTAAGGGATGCTGTGCTTTTCACGCAAAAAATATCCATCCAAAAAGCCAGTTGGAACTTCTTTAGTAAAATTAAGGTTCAGAAAATGCACAGAAAACATCTTAGAGAATAGCGAGGTTCTAAACCGATGTTGCTGTATCCGCCAGTTGGCGGACAAAAAGCTTCGGTCTAAGATCAGGGCTTTATTAGTATTTGCTACCAGCTTTAGGTTGAGGGGCTTTTCCGAAAAACGGGATAAATCCTCAATATGCATAATGTTAGCGGTAGTGCTGCTCTGTACACAAGGGTGAATCGTCAGTTGCCAAGCAGTAATAGTTGTTCAGAGTGTAAAATAATCAAAATTCTTTTATTGCAATTGACACATCCTTTTTTCCTTTAGCATTTGTAAAGGTTGTGGTTAATTTTACTGAGCCTGATGACAAGAGTTCAAAATGGTACTCAAAACTCATTCCATCATGCAGCCCAGGAAAACTAAATGTATTATTGCCAACATAGTCTAAGTTCATGCCAAATGGCATACCCAATGGCTCGTTCTTCATCCACAATAATTTATTTTTTACAAAGAACTCATTTTTATCATTTTTATCTTTCTCATTTACATAAACTCCGCTTAATTTAGTAAGAACCGCAGGTTCTACGATGAGTGTTTCGGACATACTCACATTATACACAACTTTTTTTGTTTTATCCTTTAGAGTTTGTACTTCTAATATTCTTCTTTTTGCAGATGGAGAAGATGATGATACGTCCTTAGCAATATATTGGTCACCTGTAAAATAAAGTTGAGTCACTAATGGCAAGTAACCCTCTGCCGTAATCATTAAATGAAAATGTGCCGGACGGAAATCACCACCTCCTGTATCATATGGAACTGGTAAAATAGTTTTAAAAGAATACTCTCCTTTATCATTGCAGTAAGATGTGCCACGATATAGATATTTATCGGATGAATTATCATAAACGCCTTTGCTATCGCAATGCCATAATTCTATTTTGGCGTTGTTGTATGGTGTTATACAATCATTATGTTTTACAGTTCCGCTTAGTTCTACTAATGCTCCCGGGTCACCAGGTACTCTAAGATTGTTACGCACCGGGCTGTCCGGGCGATAAAAAGGTCCAAGAATATCGGTGGTGGTTTCACAATCACCTTCAAAAAATTTACCATTAAAGCGAATGAAACCTGAAGCTGAAACAGCAATTGCTGTTATTGCTGTAGTTGCAATAAATTCTCTTCTTTTCATCTTATTTAAATTTGATGTTAAGATTGTTATTTAGTTGAGTTGTCAAAGTTAGTTTTTTAAAAGCAGTTTCAAGTTAGCAGTGTCGCTATAGGCATTACGGCTTACGGTAGGGCATTCTGCTCCCGTGAAGCGGGACAGGTCGTGCTGGTATTCATTAACCGTCCTGCCCGACTGCCGATAGCTATCGGCACCAAATAAAATTATTAAAGTTCAAATTACGAACAACAGTTGAAAAGAAATTCGTCAGCAAAAACCGCTGCTGATAGCGAACAAAAAGTGGAGGGAAATTTATTCCCGCCCGAACGTACCGTTCGGTACGGGCGGGCGTCAGCCAGAATAGAAGCAAGCTTTTTTTTTATGCATACCCCGGCAGTCTAAAAGTACTGGTTCTATTGCTTGTAAGTTTTACCATTGATATACAATTCACCTCCAAGTTCTGTAACATCATAGTTAAGCCAACCTTTTGATGTCTTCTTCCAGGTTTCTAAATGATTTTGAGTTGTCAAAACGGTATCTTTTGTTTTACCGTCTCGCTGAAACATTATTCTCTCCCATCTTTGAGATGTGAATGCAATCACACGATCATCAAAACTTTTAATACTATCTAATTTGTACTCGTCTTTTAATGTGGTATCAATAATTGCCCAATCCCGAATTGTATTTTCCTGTTGTTTTTTTTGAATTATTTTATCCTTTGCATTTTCTGTAAAGTGTCCACTTATAGCGATAATAAAAGTGGAAATATTTCTTGTTTCATTTGCACTTACTTCATAATAGGGCATTGCAAACGCATCGTTTAGCTGTCCGATAATTTCGTCTATTTGAGCATTTACACTCCCTTTTAAATTTCCTGCTTTTGTTTGGATTGCAAAATGTCTTAGGTTTCCAAATTTTGTTAACTCGGAAAATGTAAAGTCTTTTCCATACTCCCTAACTCCATGATTAAAACGGATATCAACGAAATCCATTTTTCTTAGTAGAGGAAATATAATTTCAGTACAAAATAATTTTTCGTATGTTTCATATTCCTTTCTCCAATAAGCACCTGATAAAATTAATTCCGCCCGTTTAACAAGTTGAATCAATAAGGCTGAATATTCATTTAATTTTTCTCCAAAACTAAAGTCACCATCTAATAAAAATGAAAATTCTATATTTTTCCAATCATCATCAATGCTAAGACTTTTAGGGTCAAACTGAAAGTCATTATAATCTTTTACAACGTCACCAAGTGTTACAAGTAAAGTTGAAAGGCCATATTTTCCTTCCCAATATTTATTTGGCTGTCTGCATTGAAATACAACTTCTATCTTGTCGCTTGATTTATAAAATTCAATTTCGTGGAATAAAAATGTTCCAAATCCGTCTGAACTATGTGATTGTACAAAAATATTGTCAGGAAAATCTTTAGTTGAAAAATTAAACAACATTAATTCCTGAATATCAACTTCCCATCTAAATAGTCCGTTTCCTGTATCTTCTATTTCAAATTCTTTTGCATTGAATATTAGAAGATCATTTTCTTTGTCTATTTCCATTAGTAAAGTGGTCGTTTAACATTACCGCCAACATATCCCCAACTCGGGCAACGTGGTGCTTTCATTGGCGCACCCATTATATTTAGCTACCACAGTTAGAGCATTTTAGAAAACAATTTATTTGGCGTTGATCTGAATGAGGAAGCCAAGTATTCGGGACAATAAATGAATTTATACCATTTGAAACCCCGAGGGAATGCCCTTTTCCTCCTTGTAAAAGACATTTGTTACTATACAAAACTCTTTTGATGCCTAACAATTGTCTTTTGTATAAGTGTAATTACCAAATGTACCCTGACAAAAGTATTTTGATGAAGGGTTTTGCATTTTTGTTACTGTGCAATAATATTTTGATACGGAGAATTTCTTCTTTGTTACCTGGAAATTATTCTTTGCTACGGACAGTCGTTCGCGGCACACCATACAGAAGAAGCCTGTCTTGTAAAAAACATCGTATACAAATGGTTTAAAATGCAGATTCTTAAACGAAAGAAAAGGAATGTGTAGATGCAATGTGGACAGGACGCGACCTGTCCCTACCCATGGTAACACTGCTT
>JBDSBN010000099.1:0-15113 GCA_039921585.1 Ginsengibacter sp.
CTCAGTTTTGATATTTGGGCAAATGGAAACTGCCGAAAAATCAGATGCGTTATCTGAGTAATTAGGAGGGAAATAAATACCGTTATGAAATACATTGGCAGCCATGTTCGGGCTACCCGACTCTTAAGCCAATTTGGCGAATAGCCGAGGGTAATCAGAAGTCGCAGATTGTCTTTGCTTTTTGCGATCATAAGCTGAACATAAAAAGAGAAAAGCATTAAGGCCATTAGAATAACAAGGATTCCAAAAACACCTAGCGCTCCTACGATATTTTGAAGAGTGCTTTTGAGTCTTCCAAAACGGATTTTTTCTTTATTTAAGTGATATCCTTCGCGATCAAAAAATGAAATTAATTGCGGATTATTTGCATCTTTTGTTTTGATGAAAACCCGTGATGGTTCAGGAGAAATTGTTTTTCCGGTGAAATATTCATTGCTCCATTTCATAAAACTTTCAGGAACGAGAATAGAATTGACTCTGTCTGATAAAGCGACAACATTTCCTTTGAAAGTTTGCCTGCCATTCCGTCCGGAGCACTCAAGGAATATATTTACTGAAGTAATCGTTTCCGGAGAAATTTGCGGCAATCCCTGAGCGGGGGCAAAAACATTGTATAATTCTAAAAAATCGGTGGAGAAAATAAGTGGAATGGTCTCTTGTCCGGGTTCCCAGGAAAAATTTGGCGGAAGGGTATCCAAAAAGGAAGGATCCATACTTTCTAAAAACAGATCTGTGCTGAATGGCAGCATGTTTCCGGCGTTGGCCGTCACCTGGTATTGGTTCGATATCAAAGGGGATATGGCATCTATATTTGGTTGCTGCCGAAGTTCCTTTAAATCTTCAGAAGTGAAAGTGTTCTCCATTCCCATGTTTTGATTGGTAATGGATTTTGAAATGGAAATAAAATCATCCCCGGTTTTACCAGGTGTTTCTGAATATAAAACCCGTTGAATGTTTATAAACATTTGCACCGACATTAAAAGAAGAATGACCCCGATACCTAAACCAAAAAAGCCTAAAAGTTTGGAGAATCTATTATCTCCGGTTATGATTAGTGGCTTTATTTTTTTATAAGATAAGGACATAATTTTTCTCAACGATTTCTTTATAACTTGTTATACTGAATGAAGGGGTTTATTAATTTTATTTTGAAATAACTCGGGTATAATAATTGATTTCTTTTATCTATAAATAAACAATCTCCTCATTTTTAGAAAATTCTTCTTCATTCAAGTTTGCCAATATCATGGATGCATTTCGTTTCCCGCACTCTTCATAAATTAAGTTCATTGCCTTTTGCCGATTCAGGTGATCCAGGTGGCTGAAAGGTTCATCCAGCAATAAAAAATCGAAAGGTTGCATGAGTGCCCGTATGATAGCTGTACGTTGCTGTTCGCCATAGCTGCAGGTTTTTATGAGCTGATCCAATTTGGGTGAAATCCCTAAACGATCTGCCATAGATTCAATCATTTCTTCTGAATGATAAGGATTTAAAACTCTTTTTATTTCAATGTTTTCACGAACGGTTTGATGGTCAAATAATTTTAGATCCTGAAAAACAATGCTGATGTTTTTTTGGCGAAAGATGGAGAATTCTTCGGCCGACAAGTTTTTTATATTCTTTGAATTGTAAAATATCTTCCCGGAATAATTCGAATTCAATCCATAAATAAAATGGATAAACGACGTTTTTCCGGAGCCGGAGGGTGCTACAAGATGCAAATGTTTTCCTTTAGTAATAGATATTTCCTGACTCCATATTCCAGAATCTTTTAGTTGTTCTTTATCGATGAAAACCGGTTGTACCCCATTAATTATTATCTGAGATAATTCCATATACCCGGTCATAATTATTGTTGTTTAGGAGTATCTGTTATTCGCACAGTGTCCGTGGCAGGCGGGGCTAGTAGTGAGTCCATATTAAGGCCTGAGGATGTAGTTGATTTGGTTTTTTTCTGCAATTCCGCCATCTGATAGAGATAGCTGTTCAATGTTTTTAAACTATGGATATTCTGATCCATTAGATGAACTTTCGCCCTGATATCCACAGCTTCTTTCTTTACCTCTCCTCCGGAGATAACTATGTTTTTCCACACCTTCAGATTTTCATCAATGAATTCTGCTTCTTCGGGTTTTAATTTTGAAGATTCTTTCCCCAGCAAAAGCATTTTTTGAAAATCAAAATAGGCACCCATTGGAGCGTCAAAAAACGTATCCGGAAATTCAAATTTTGTTTTTGACTGACCATTTACAAATTGGTTGGCAAAAGGGACTGAATTGCTGATAATCATCATTTGATCATTTAGGATAATTGGAAAATCCTCGATCATTTTTTCTTTCCCAAAAAACATCTCTGCACCATTTACAACCTTTTGAAAGGAAGCTTTATCCTGCACCCCAATAGCCAGAAGCGCATTGAAATCGAATTTGACTTTGTTTGAATCAACAGAATTGCCTGAAGAAGTTTTAGTAGTCCGCGCGTCGCTCATAACCATCAACCAATTGCCATCAGTGGCTTTCGATACATCATCCAGATTAAAACCCGCTTGTTGTAAAAACATATTTGCCAGGCCATCTGCTCCTGTAAGTTTGATCAGATTTTGTATCGCACCAGGTTTCATACTGAGGGATATGACGCCCATGATATCATCTGAAGGAATATTTTTTATAAAATCTTTATGGACTTTCGATCCGGTATTTTTCTCCATAAAGTCCAATAATTTATCAGACATATATTGCCGGTGATGAATGTCAATTTCTCCGTCCTCAAATTTTATTGCCAGTGTAGTGACATTGTTTTTGAAAAAAACATCTGTATTTAACATGCTTCCAATTCCCGTAACAGGATTGTTTTTCATCAATTCTTCCCCATTGATGTAAAAACGGATTTCAGCATTTTCCTTTATTAAATTGGAGAAAATTTCATTTTTTGAAAGGCTGTTTTCTTTTTTTAGTTCAAATATATTTAAGCATTCTGCCATCATCTCCTCAGATGTCATCGTTGTACTATCCATTTCCTCCGGATTGACAGGCATGGGTACCGCAATATGTGTAGAGCTTAAATAAACAAAGTTGTTCTCATTCCATCCAAGTAATTGATTTCCTGATAGAGAAAGCATTTGAATTTTTCCTTGCTTCCTGATTTCTCCTAAGTTTGAAAATTCCTTATTAAACTGATCAAAATCTTTCTGATTATTTAACGTGCCTGTAATGGCTGTATAGGTTTTTCCTGCCATTGATAGGTTCGTGAAAAAGATCAGGCTCTTATTGAAATTTATTCCACTTTCCTCCGGACTATTCAATACTTTTTTTGTCCACTCCGGCAAGCTTTCATTAGTTTTTATGAAATGATACCAACCCGAAGTTTTTACTTCCTCCCAGGTAAGATGCTTACCTATTGATTCCGTATTTACAACAGACACATACGTTGCTGTAGATGGAATCATTTTACCTTCCTCATTTTTGGATCCACATGAATGCAGAAAGAGTACAATAGTAAAAAGTAGAAAGAAGTTACTGAATTGCTTTTTCATTGTTTCATTTTTTTTAAGAATTCAAAAAAGAGGAAGATCGTTTTCCTGTTTATTTTATCTTGTTCTTTATTGTGGAAAAGTATTTGGTTTGGTATAAATACAGATGAACCAGGTTCTTACTGGTAAATTAAGAATTATTTTTCTTTAAGAAGGGAATTAATTCTTCCATATCCAAACTTGACTGGTCTCCCGATGTAAGATCCTTCACTTCACAACGGTTTGATTCCATTTCTTTTGACCCAATAATAATTGCATAACGGATATTCTTATTTGTGGCGTATTTAAACTGTTTGTTCATTTTCGCAGGTTCAAAATACATTTCACATGGAATATTTGCAGTCCGGCATTTTTGCATGATCTCAAATGTAAATTGGCTTTCTTTTTCACCCATATTAAAGAATAACGCTGTTGGAGAGTGAGTGATGCTTTCCGGGAAGAGATTTAATTCCTCCAACACATCATATATTCTGTCTAAGCCAAAGCTAATGCCCACGCCAGGTACACCGGTTACTCCAAACAAGCCGGCTAAGTCATCATATCTGCCACCACCACCAATACTGCCCATTTTTGCATCGGTAGCTGTCACTTCATATATAGTGCCTGTATAATAGTTGAGTCCTCTTGCCAAAGTAAAATCAAGAACTAATGATTGGTCGTTACTTGCTTTTTTACTGTATTCCAGAATGAATTTTAATTCGTCAATTCCTTCCCTACCGGTTTCTGATTCGAGAAGAAGAGGCTCAATCTTTGCTAATTTTTCTTCATTGGTACCATCTATATTAATGTAGTTTACAATGATTTGTATCTGCTTTTCGGTAAGATCATTTTGACTCAGCTCTTCCTTTACCTTATCCAATCCGATTTTTTCCAATTTGTCAATTGCGCCGGTAATCGCCACCATTTTCTCCGGAATGCCACACACTTCCGCCAGGGCGGATAAAATTTTACGGTTGTTTATTTTTATCCGGACATTTAGTTTTAATCTACTGAAAACGGTCGAATAAATCTGGCAAAATTCAACATCACTTATCAAGGAATAGGTACCGGCAACATCTGCATCGCACTGATAAAATTCTCTGTAACGTCCTTTTTGCGGCCGGTCAGCTCTCCATACAGGTTGGATCTGATATCGTTTATACGGCATCGTTAATTTGGCGTGGTTCATTGCTACAAATCTTGCAAAAGGAATAGTAAGATCATATCTCAATGCTCTTTCTGTAATAAATTTATCTGTTTTACCCAGAAGTATATTTTCAAATTGCTGTCTGGCATTCTCTTGTTTTGAAGAATGATCCAATCCATTATTTAGAACTTTGAAAATTAATTTATCTCCTTCATCTCCATATTTACCCATGAGAGTTTCCAGATTCTCCATGGCAGGAGTTTCTAATGGTTCAAAGGCATATAATTCAAACACTTCTTTGATGGTATTAATAATGTAACTGCGCCTGTGTAAAATCCCCGCATTAAAGTCGCGGAAGCCTTGGGGAATCGATGGTTTCATAATCTGATCTGTCTAAAAAAATAGTAAATGACAAACAAAAATAGGTTTTCAGTTTTTAAAAATGATAAATTCACCTTGCTGGAATAGTTATGAGTAAGCAATTTTTGCAGGATTATGGAATAAAGAATGACTGGCATCTTAATGGAAATTTCAGACTGAAAAATTCAAAAAATTAATTCTGATGTAATAACATTAACAATTTGACTACATCAAATCATAGCCCATCTGCATCTTAAGGGTGTATGAGTTTTATTTAAATGAAAATTAATTAGAAAAAAAAGTCTTGAGGAAATCAAATAATTAGAATAAAATGCCGGAATAAAAAAGAGTCAGGAATAATTCAATTGTTGAAGTTTTAACTTGTCTATTGCATATTCTTTATTTTATTTTATCTTGCCACTCCCGTAAAAAAAAAAATTGAAAAATTATGAGCGCTGAAGAGTTTGAAAATACGCCGGATAATAAAACGAAACGATACATGATGATGCGTAGCATTATGGATTATGGAATGGGCGTTTTATATCTTGGAATTGGAGTCGTTATATTTTTTGCAAAGGAATTTGCATTTAATAATGACTTTGCCCTTTCAGTGCCGGCAAAGATATTTGGGGTGTTAGCAGCCATTTATGGTTTATTTAGAATTTATAGAGGATACAAAAAAAATTATTTCAGAGAGTCATGAAAATATTCTTACAGAATAAGCCTGTGTTACTAACCTTTGGTTTGTTCCTGTTTTTAATAGGGATAGCAGGCTGTAGTGGAGAGAGCAACCGGAAGGATCTGGATACTGTTTCATCAGGAACGCTTCATATAAGTGTTGATGAATCCTTTAAACCGGTGATTGATTCTCAAATACAGGTATTTGAAGCATTAAATCCTGAGGCTAAGATTATAGCGCATTATAAAACGGAAGCAGCTTGTTTTGAGGATTTTAAAACAGACAGCACCCGGATGATCATTGTTACCCGTGGATTAAAACCCGAGGAGGATCAGTATTATAAAACCAAATTTCATCTGTTTCCTAAAGTATCAAAAGTAGCAAACGATGGATTAGCTGTCATTGTAAATAAGAACTCGAAAGACACGACATTTTCTATGGCTACTCTCAGAGGTATCTTATCGGGCACTACCGGAGATAAACAAAAAGCAGTGTTTGACGGATTGGAAGGATCCAGTGGGTTTCGTTTTGCGGAGGATTCTATTCTTCGTGGGAAATCCATAGATCCCACAAGAGTGTTTGGTGAAAAGAGCAGTAAAGAGGTGATCGATTTTGTGGAAAAAAATAAAGACGTGATCGGTTTTATAGGTGTCAGTTGGATTGGAAATCCGGAGGACACTGCCCAGATGACTTTTTTATCAAAAGTGAAAATTGCTGCTGTTCAATGTAATTGTCCGGAAAATACTTTTGTGCAACCCTATCAGGCAAATATTATGACTATGAGATATCCAATGGTACGGGGTTTGTACTATATATCTAAAGAGAATTACAGTGGATTAGCAACCGGGTTTTCTAATTTTCTGGATAGTGAGCGAGGACAATTGATTTTTAGACGAGCTTATTTAGGACCTGGGAAAATGAACTTCATCATCAGATCCACAAGAACACATTAGAAACCTAATCAAATACAAATTAAAACAGAACCAATTTACTTAAAAGAAAAAACGGAAAAAATGAAAAAAATCGGACTAATGGTATCTTCCTTTTTATTACTGGCAAACGTATTGTTTGCGCAGAGTATTGATGAAGGGAAGAAATTTTTAAATTACGATAGATGGGAAAGTGCTGCTAAGGTTTTTAAAGCTTTATTATCAGCAAATCCGAATAATATTGAAGCAGCTTATTGGTTAGGACAAACCTATCTTCAAAATCCGGATTTTACAGATACGATGGCAGCAAAAGAATTGTATCAAAAGACTCTTCAGGCTAATCCTAATGAACCTTTACTGATTGTGGGTATGGGCGAAGTAGAGTTGTTTGAAGGAAAACTTGCTGATGCCAGAAACCGTTTTGAAACGGCCATTAATACGACTAAGAAAAAAGATCTGGATCCAATATTAGTAGCAGTAGGCAGGGCAAACGTTAATGCTAAAAGTGGTAATGCTGAATACGCCATTGATAAATTGGGGATAGCAAAAGAGCGCGATAAGAAAAACAGAAATGCGGATATTTATCTTGCTTTGGGTGATGCATATAGGAAATTGATTGATGGTGCAAATGCTACTATGTCCTACCAAACGGCTATATCGATTGATCCTAAAAATGCAAGACCATATTTCATGATTGGAAGAATTTATGAAACACAGGGATTTGGTCAGGAGGCAATTTATATGAAATATTATAAGGATGCAATTCAGGCAGATCCAAATTTCGCACCTGTTTATTACTGGTTATATGGCTATTATTATCAGCGTGATGTAAATAAAGCAAGAGAATACCTCAACGAATACGTAAAAGTTGCTGATCAGGATTCTAAAAATTGTCATGCTGAGGCTTCCTTATTATACGTAAGTCAGTTGTATGAAGAAGCAATTAAAAAAGCTGATGGATGTATTACTGGTGCTCCAGGTGCTAAGCCATTTCCGGCCTTATACGCTTTGAAAGCATATTCTTATGAAAAATTAGGGGATATAGGAAAAGCGAAACAATTTTTCGATGAATATTTTGTACATGTAAATCCGGATAATATCGGTCCAAAAGACTACGCACTTTATGCTGAGGTGTTAATGAAGACTCCGGGTAATGATGCAAAAGCAGAAGAGTATGTTCAAAAAGCTATTGACCTGGATACGATTCCTGCAAATAAGTTGAATTATGTTAGAGATGTAGCTAAGAGCTTGTATAATACAGGGAATTTTGCAGATGCAGGAAAGTGGTATAAAAAAGTCTTATACATGACGCCGGATTATGGAAAGGTGGATTTATACTGGGCAGGGTTTTCTGAGTACCGTGCAGGAGATTATGTTGTAGCTGATTCTGTATTTCAATTATATCAACAAAGATTCCCGGACGATTTATACGGTTGGTATCTTGGCGCAAGATCCAAAGAAGGAATTGATACGGGCTCAACTGGTTTAGCGAAACCAGATTATGAAACCATTATCAGGTTGGCAGATACCATTGCAGACAAAGAGTCTATTAAAGACAAATTAATTCCAGCCTTCAGATATATGGTGGCTTACTATTATAATTTGAAAGGGAATACCGAAAAAGCGTTGGAGTTTAACGAAAGAATTCTAGGTGTAGATCCGCAAGATCCAACCGCTTTAAAAACAAAAGAAGCTTTAACTCCTCTTCTTAAGAAAGGAAATGCTTCCTCCGGTGCAAAGAAATAAGTATTCTGAACACATTGGTTAATTCCGAAATTTCAAATAAATAAAATGAAGTGAGGCTGTCTCTTTTTAAAGGAGACAGCCTCACTTTTTTTGTTATAACATATGGGATTTTAAATTTGCGTGAATTATTTTTTCGCACATGAATCTAAAATTCTGAAGTTTCTATTTTTTCCCTAAGCTTGGCAAGTGAAGAGTTTGGCGGGCAACGTAGTATCATATAATCTGGAGGATGAAGGAGAAAAATTGTTCGTTTTTGTAGCAAAGAAATTTCCTTTTTTCTATTATGGAAAATTGATGTCCAAATCGTATTTTTGCAGCTATCAATATTTTGAACCTTGAAACATACATTTTTACAAGCTGCTAGTAATGCCAACAGCACATTGGATTATCTTCCGGTTGGCATTCAATTGATTTTTGCCGTTCTTTTATTGGGCGGTATTATTTTGTTAACCAATGTTCTTGGCCCGAAAAGAAAAACGGCGGATAAATTAGCCGTTTTTGAAAGTGGAATAAAACCTCAAGGAGATGCCCGGAACCCCGTTGCAGTTAAATATTTTTTAGTTGCAATTTTATTCGTATTATTTGATGTAGAAGTAATTCTTTTCTATCCGTACGCAGCTAATTTCCGCGAATTAGGATGGGAAGGATTCGGAGCCATCTCGATGTTTGTAGGATTCTTTATTTGTGGTTTTATTTACATCATTAAGAAAGGTGGCTTAAATTGGGAAGAATAATCTTGAATTATTCTATTGTTAATTATCCCGTTTTGTGGGAATAAAAATTTTAGAGAAGATGTCACGTCCAGTACGGTATAATATTACAGATAAACCTTTTTCAACTCCTATATCTATTGCAGATGCACCGGCCGGTTATGAAGGTCCGGGTTTTTTTGCCACAAAATTAAGTGATGTGGTCGGTCTGGCTAGAAAAAACTCACTTTGGCCTTTACCTTTTGCTACAAGTTGTTGCGGCATTGAGTTTATGGCGCTGATGGCAGCTCACTATGATTTGGGAAGGTTTGGTGCGGAAAGATTGAGTTTTACACCACGTCAATACGACGTTTTAATGGTGATTGGTACTATCGCAAAAAAAATGGCTCCTGTGGTAAAGCAGGTTTATCTTCAAATGGCAGAACCCCGGTGGGTAATTGCTGTAGGAGCCTGTGCCAGCAGTGGTGGAATCTTTGATACATATTCTGTATTGCAGGGAATCGATCAAATCGTTCCGGTAGACGTGTATGTACCCGGTTGCCCGCCCCGTCCTGAAGCTATGATTGATGGAATATTAAGAGTGCAGGATCTTGTAGGAAAAGAGGATATCAGAAGAAGACATTCAGAGAAATATGAGGCCCTGTTAAAGAGCTATGGAATTGAATAAATGTCTGTTTTTTAATTTTTATAAAAAAGCAATTTTTAAGTAAACATGGCTTTAACCAACGAAATAATCAGGAAAACTTTAATAGAGAAATTTGGAGAGCAGGTGTATCAATGGGAAGAACCTTATGGCATGCTCACGTTTACTTCTGATGCAGAAATTAATTTGAAAGTTCTTCAGTTTCTGTATGATGATCCACTGTTACAATTCAGATTTATGACGGATTTGACGGCAGTTCATTACCCCGAAAATAAAGGGAAGGAATTGGCTGTAGTATATCATATGCACAACCTGGTGGATAATGTTCGAATCAGATATAAAGTGTTTGTAGATATTCTAAAGCCGGATGTGTTTAGTGCTTCAGCATTGTATTCTGCTGCAAACTGGATGGAAAGAGAAACGTTTGATTTCTACGGAGTAAACTTCCTTGGACATCCTAATTTAAAAAGAATATTGAATGTGGATGATATGGAATATCATCCTTTAAGAAAAGAATATCCTCTGGAAGATCAGAAAAGAACAGACAAAGATGATGAAATGTTTGGACGTATTTAAGCGTTTTCTGAAAATTCGGTAGGTGGTCCAACTACCTTAAAAATGAGATCATGAAATCAAGTAACAGAAGGAGAATTTGGAAAAATAAACGGATTAAAAAATGAGCCAACATCAACATATAAATTTACCGGAAGGTGATCTGGAGAAGCAGACGACCACATTAAATTTGGGTCCGACTCATCCGGCCACTCATGGTGTATTTCAAAATATTATTGAACTGGATGGTGAAACTGTCGTAAGTGCGGAGCAAACAATCGGCTACATTCATCGCGCTTTCGAAAAGATCGCTGAACATCGTCCGTTATATCAAATTACCCCGCTTACTGACCGGTTAAATTATTGCTCGGCACCTATTAATAACATAGGATGGCATTTAACCTGCGAGAAACTTCTTGGAGTAAAAACGCCAAAAAGGGTGGATTACCTGAGAGTTCTGATTATGGAACTTTCCCGCATTTCTGATCATTTGATTTGTAATTCGATTGTGGGTGTGGATAGCGGAGCATTTACAGGTTTCCTTTATGTGATGCAATACAGAGAATTGATTTATGAAATCTATGAAGAAATTTGCGGTTCAAGATTAACAACCAATATGGGGCGGATAGGAGGTTTTGAAAGGAACTTTTCAGATCAGGCCTGGATTAAAATTGAAAAATTCATTAAAGAATGGCCGGCTGTTTTAAAGGAATTTAATGATTTGTTTATCCGTAACAGAATATTCATGGATCGCACAATTGGCGTAGGTGCTATTTCTGCAGAACGTGCCGTCAATTATGGGTTTGTAGGTCCAAATTTAAGAGCAGCCGGGGTGGATTATGATGTAAGAGTTCACACCCCATATAGTAGTTATGAAGATTTTGAATTTAATATTCCGGTAGGATCAAAAGGGGATAGTTATGATCGCTTCCTGGTACGTGATCAGGAGATGTGGCAAAGCTATGAAATCATCAAACAAGCGTACCAAAAGTTACAGGAATTTAAAGGTGCAGAAGCAGAAGTTTATCATGCGGATGTTCCTGAATACTATCTGCCGGATAAAAAAGATGTGTATACCAGTATGGAAGCATTGATTTTTCACTTTAAGATTATTATGGGTGAAACAAAAATGCCGAAAGGTGAGGTTTATTCAGCCGTTGAAGGAGCAAATGGCGAGTTGGGCTTTTACCTGATAAGTGATGGCAGCCGTGCTCCATATCGTTTGCATTTTAGAAGACCATCCTTTATTTATTACCAGGCATATTCAGAAATGACAAAAGGTGGAATGTTGGCGGATGCCATTATTACAATGAGTAGTATGAATTTGATTGCGGGTGAAATGGATGCATAAACCCGATTACATTGGAAAAGTAATTTCCAGGAAATAAAATTAAACAGACTGAAAAGAAATGAAATTTTCTCAAGAAAAACTAGATCAAATACAAGATCTGATAAGCAGATATCCGGAAGGAAAGTCTAAAAGTGCCTTACAACCGGTGCTTCATATAGCACAAGAGGAGGCAGGAGGATGGCTCAGTACAGAAACAATGGATTATGTAGCATCCATAATGAATCTGAAGCCAATTGAAGTATATGAAGTAGCTACTTTTTATACCATGTATTATTTGAAGCCTGTTGGAAAATATGTATTTAGTGTGTGTCAGACAGGGCCATGTATGGTTAGAGGAAGTGAAGAAATTATCGCATATATACAGGAGAAACTAGGAATTGGTGTAGATGAAACAACTCCGGATGGATTATTTACATTAAAAGTGGTCGAGTGCCTGGGCGCTTGCGGATATGCGCCAATGATGGCTATGGGTAAGTTTTATAAGGAGCATCTGACCAAAGAAAAAATAGATCAGATTGTAGATGAGTGCAGGGCAGAAGCGGCCTTGAAAAATTAAAACAGGACCGGTATTTAATCCATTCTGTTTTATATTTTTTGAAAAATCAGATCCTGTTTTAGCAGGAAACAAGACAACGAAAAAATCATGATCAAAAAAATATTATTAGACAAAGTTCATATTGAATGTATCAGGCACTTTGGTGTTTATCGTCGGGAAGGTGGTTATAGAAGTGTGGAGAAAGCATTGAAAATGACTCCGGATGAAGTGTTGGAGGAAGTGAAGAAAAGCGGATTGCGCGGACGTGGCGGAGCAGGTTTTCCTACAGGTTTAAAATGGAGCTTCCTGGCAAAACCCGATGGAGTTCCCCGTCACCTCGTATGTAATGCGGATGAGAGTGAGCCCGGCACTTTTAAAGATCGGTACCTGATGGAGTTTATTCCTCATTTGCTGATTGAAGGAATGGTCACTTCATCTTATGCTTTGGGAAGCAATGTATCCTACATTTATATACGTGGAGAGTACGACTGGGTTTGCGATATTTTAGAGGAAGCCATTGCAGAAGCAAAACAAAATGGATTTGTAGGAAAGAATATTTTAGGAAGCGGCTTTGATTGTGAAGTGTACATGCACCGTGGAGCAGGAGCATATATATGCGGAGAAGAAACTGCTTTATTGGAAAGTCTGGAAGGAAAAAGAGGATTACCAAGAATTAAACCTCCGTTCCCGGCCGTAAAAGGTGTTTGGGACAGGCCCACAGTTGTAAATAATGTGGAAACCATCGCAGCAGTTGTTCCTATTATAAATGATGGAGGAGACGAATTTGCCAAAATAGGTGTTGGTAAATCCACCGGAACGAAATTGATTTCTGCCTGCGGAAACCTGAATAAGCCCGGAGTTTATGAAATTGACATGAATCTTTCTGTGGAAGAATTCATATTCAGTGATGAATATTGTGGAGGTATTCCAAATGGTAAAAGATTAAAAGCTTGTATTCCCGGAGGATCATCCGTTCCTATATTGCCTGCCAATCTTTTATTGAAAACGGCAAAAGGCGAAACGAGGTTAATGAATTATGAAAGTCTTTCTGATGGAGGATTCCTAACTGGAAGTATGATGGGATCAGGCGGATTCATTGTTCTGGATGAGGATCAATGTGTGGTTAGACATACTTTATCCCTTGCACGATTCTATCACCATGAAAGTTGCGGTCAATGCTCCCCTTGCAGGGAAGGAACAGGCTGGCTTCATAAAATTTTAACCAAACTGGAAACAGGTAAAGGTGAAATGAGCGATATAGATCTCCTTTGGGATGTTCAACGCAGAATAGAAGGAAATACAATTTGTCCTTTGGGTGATGCAGCAGCCTGGCCGGTAGCCGCTGCCATCAGACATTTCAGGGATGAGTTTGAATGGCATGTTACGAACAGAGAAGAATGTTTAACGAGAAATTTTGGATTAGCGCATTATGCAGATCCAATTGAAGTGGGGGTATAGAGACCTGTTATTTGCAATAAAAACAGTTTGAATAGTAGGAAAATAAAGTTGTAGAAAACTACAAAGTAGATTTAAATGAACTAAAAAATGTCTGAAGATCAAAATTTAATAAAAGTAACAATAGACGGCATTACCGTTGATGTTCCGGAAGGGACAACGATCTTAAATGCTGCCCGTCAAATAGGGCCGGAGGTAGCACCTCCCGCAATGTGTTATTACAGCAAACTGGAAGGAAGCGGCGGAAAATGCAGAACCTGTCTTGTAGAAGTAGCAGAAGGCTCAACAAAGGATCCGCGTCCAATGCCAAAGTTAGTAGCATCGTGCCGAACGAATGTAATGGATGAATGGTGGTAAAAAATACGACGAGTGAAAGAACCTTGGATGCAAGAAAAGGGGTAGTAGAATTTTTACTCATTAATCACCCCCTGGATTGTCCGATTTGTGATCAGGCAGGAGAGTGTGATTTACAAGATTTAAGTTATGCTCATGGTGATGGATTCACTCGCTATGAATTTAAAAGAAGAACGTTTGTCAGAGAAGATATTGGACCATTGATCCAATTGCACATGACCCGTTGTATTCTGTGCTACAGATGTGTTTATGTGGCAAACCAATTAACCGACAACCGCGTTCATGGAATTCTAGATCGTGGTGATCAGTCGGATATTTCCACCTACATTTCTCAGGCTATTGACAACGATTTTAGTGGAAATATGATCGATGTGTGTCCCGTAGGAGCATTAACCGATCGTACGTTTAGATTTAAAAACCGTGTTTGGTATTTAAAACCTCATGACGCGCATAGAGATTGTGATAAATGCTGTGGTAAGGTAACATTATGGAACCGCGGTGATGAAGTGTATAGAGTTACTTCACGTAAGGATCCATATGGAGAGGTTCAGGATATTGACGGAAAAGCCGCCTGGATTTGCAATACCTGCCGCTTTGATAAGAAAAAAGCATCTGATTGGGTTATTGAAGGACCAACAAAAATCGACAGGCATTCTGTTATTTCAGCAAATCATTATGAAGTAAAAGAAATCCCTTCAGATCCGTTAGAAAAAGTACTCGCAGGAAGAGAACCACATCTTTTGATGGATATATCTAAAGTGAGTGAAGTAAATGATAAGAGTATCGATCTGAGTATTATACCTGGTCCGGCAACTTCAACTACATTTATTGAGCGTGATGAAGCAAAAGAAATTGAGGAAGTTGAAAAAGAAAGATTAGGAGTTAATGATTTTAAAAAAGTACTATAATTAAATTAGTTTTTATACCATGTATATAAACCCAACGTTCCTGGCTGTAGATGCAGCTTTCCTTATTGAAAAACTAGTTTTAATTGTAGCGATCGTTACCGGATCATTATTGATAGCCATGTATTGCACCTATGGTGAAAGAAAAGTGGCTGGCTGGATTCAGGATAGAAGAGGACCAAACCGGGCAGGACCTTTTGGAATTTTACAACCTCTGGCCGATGGAGTGAAATTGTTT
>JBDSBN010000100.1:0-8553 GCA_039921585.1 Ginsengibacter sp.
AGTTCCCGGAATCCAATAGCACAGCAAAAAACAAATGTTACTGATGGTCTAAAAAATGAGCAGAGAAATGCAATTAAAATTTCCCCAAATCAGCAGATTGCAAATTTAGATACCCCTTCAGAAAATAAAAAAGAGGGTTTAGTAGATGAAACAAAACCTAAGACAATTCAAAGAGCAGGAATAGTTGAAAAGGATAGAAATGAAAACCAGGCTATTGCAAAATATTCAACAAATCCTTCTGATGCAGTGGTGATTGAAGATGTAAGCCCGGTTGATAAATCAACCAAAAAACAGGAACAGAACAATACAGAATTGATTGCACAGATCCCACAAAAGAAGAATGTTAAGACAGGTATCATAAGTAATTCTGATTTAAGAAATATAGATATCGATCTTACCCCGGAGATTCTGGGGGAAGCACTCAAAGAATCAAATTATGTTCATTTGGATGTCGATAAAGCACCTTCTTCCAATTACATATTTTATAACGTGACAGAAGAAGAATTCAGAAGATCAAAAATTGGTGGATTTTTGAAAAAAGTAAAAAGAATCGCTGAAAGAAATGATCCGGTCAAACGCTTATTTGAAAGTGAAAGCGATCAGATTGTCTCAAATAAACAAATACAATAAACAGTTTACAACCGTAAACCTATTACATATTTACTCACATCAAAGAAGCAAAAAATGAAAAAAATAATTTTAATCCTGACCGTACTATGCATTAGCATCACCTCCTTTGCACAACAAGATACGTCCCGGGTGGCGAAAGATTCCATAATGGTTGAAAGAGACAATGACACGATTCGTATTGGAGGAATGATCATTTTAAAAAACAAAACCGAGCGCGATAAACGTGTCGTTGTTACCGTTGGCGATAAGAAGAAAACAAAAGAAAATAATTTTATTTCCACCTCCTCCTGGCTTTTTGATATTGGGTTTTCCAATTGGACAGACAAGACGAATTATTCCTCTAATAGTTCGCTTGTAAACCGCCCTGGCTCACCTGATCTGGCAGAGAATGATTTGAAATTAAAATCCGGAAAATCAGTGAATGTGAACATTTGGCTTTTCATGCAAAAGATGAATCTGATCGAACATTATGTCAACTTAAAATATGGTCTTGGAGTAGAACTTAATAACTACCGATTTAAAAGTGCAATCAGTTTTCATGAGGGTGGTTTAAATCCTTATAATTCTTCGCAGAATATTCCGAAAGCTTTTATATTCAGGGATTCCATTAGCTTTTCTAAAAATAAATTAGCAGCAGATTATGTGACCGTCACTTTAATGATCAATTTCAATACCAATCCAAAGAGTAGCAGAAACTCTTTAAAAATCAGTGCCGGCGTGAGCATGGGTTATTTGTACAGCAGTCGAAATAAGCAAGTCAGCGGAGAACGCGGCAAAAAGAAGAATGGGGGAGATTATGATCTTGACAAGTGGAAATTTTCTTATGTAGGAGAGTTAGGGCTTGGTAGTATTAATTTTTATGGAACGTATACTCCCAAATCAATCTTTACTAATGATTTAAATTTCACTCCGTATAACATTGGTATAAGAATCGGAAAATTATAAAAAGATTCTTCTCTTTTTAGTTCAGTTTTAAATGTAGAAAATAAAAAACCCGCTTATTCTGGCGGGTTTTTATTTTTTGAAAACTAATTAAGAGAATTTAATTTTTTTTCAAGTTAATCTTCTTTCAATATTTTAAGTTTCCGTTCAAAACCTGGTAAAACATATTCGCCGGAAAGCATTTTAGCAAAGCCTAAACTCCCTTTTCAAATTCCTCCATCTTCCCTACTAAATATTCTACGCTGCTAAGTGGTAATGCGTTATAAGCAGATACCCTGAATCCTCCGGAAGAACGATGCCCCTGAATGCCATAGATGTTGTTTTTATCCGCAAAATCCAGGAACTTTTTTTCTATAGAGAGATCCTCCGTTACGAAACAAATATTCATTTTACTCCGGTCTTCTTTTGCGACGGTTCCTTTAAAAAGTTTGCTATTATCTATCGCCTGATAAACCATGCTTGCCTTCTCATTATTCAGCTTTTCCATAGTCGATACGCCGCCATTTTCCTTTAACCATCTCAATGTAAGCATACTCACATACACAGCAAACACAGGCGGAGTGTTCAACATGCTTCCGGCTTTTATATGCTCCCGGTAATCCATAATAGGAGGAATGGGTCGCTCTATCTTTCCTAAAATATTTTTGTTGACCACAACCATTGTAGCGCCCGCTGCACCCATGTTTTTTTGTGCTCCGGCATATATCAGATCGAAGGAATTAAAATCCAGATCCCTGCTCAGAATATCGCTGGACATATCTGCAATCAGCGGAACCGATACTTTTGGGAACTCATGATATTGTGTACCATAAATCGTGTTATTACTGGTAACATGCAGGTATTCTGCATTTTCAGGAACATCAAAACCTTTTGGTATGAAATTGTAATTTTTATCTTTCGAACTGCAAACTACTTTTACCTTTCCAAAATAAGATGCTTCTTTGATTGCCTTGGTACTCCAGACTCCCGTATCCGCAATAGCAGCAGTTTTCTCTTCATCTAATAAATTCATCGGAATTTGCATGAACTGTGTTGTAGCACCCCCATGCAGAAAAAGAACTTCATGATGATCTTCCAATTTCATCAGTTCACGAACCAACATACGTGCTTCTTGCATCACGTCTTCAAAAAGTGCCGTCCGGTGACCTATTTCCAAAATGGATAATCCGCTGTTATTAAAATTGACAATAGACTTTGACGCTTCCGCTAAAACCTGTGATGGAAGTATAGATGGGCCGGCGTTGAAATTATGGATCATTGAAGAAGAGTTAATTTATTACAATTTTGATTTAAAGAAATACAAAAGAAAACATTTTTTTCTGAATGCATGACATCTAATGGTCGCACATTTTCATTAATTTAAACCACTCAAATCATTAAAAATGTTTCAATTTCAAGGCTGCTGAGAGATATTAATAAATTACCGGGGTAGACAGTATTCGTGCCTGAACTCCACGGCTCATTTGTTGGAAGCGTTTTATCTCTTCATAATATTTATATTGCTCTTCGCCCAGCATTTCTTTCAATTCGTTTTGTTTAATGGAAAGAGTTGGATTGGCACCCATTAACTGCTCTAATAAATTCTTCTTTTCAGGATATTCTTTTAACCGGTATTCTGTGGTTTTTGCCAAAGCCGCAGCTGCCCGAACTGCATCCTCTAAATAACCGATTCTGTCTACTAATTTGATATTTACTGCCCGCTGACCTGTATACACATGTCCCTGCGCAATGCTGTCAACAAAGGCCATATCCAAATTTCTCCCTTCTGCAACACGACTTTTAAAAACGTGGTAGATGGTATCCACTGAAGATTGAATCATTCTTTTTTCCGGTTCGGTTAAGGGTCTGGTTACATTTCCCATATCTGCATAAGGGGCGGTTTTTACCCCATCGAATGTGACTCCTAACTTGTCATTGAAAAACTTTCCAAAGTTGGGTAGAATACCAAAAACACCAATAGAACCCGTTAATGTTCCCGGTTCAGCAAAAATAGAATCTGCTGCACAGGCAATATAATAACCGCCGGAAGCAGCATAGTCACCCATACTGACAACTACCGGTTTTTCTTTTTTCATAAGAACGATCTCACGCCAGATGCCATCGCTTGCCAGGGCACTTCCACCCGGAGAATTCACTCTTAAAACAACTGCTTTTACATCCTTATCCAATCGGATTTTGCGTAAGAGGGTTATAAAATTTTCACTGGCTATTATTCGCTCAGCTTTTGATTTACCATCTACAATTTCGCCCTCTGCATACAGAAGTGCTATCCTATCACCTTTGGTAGATTTATAATCTCTTGCTTTATCATAATTTTCCAGTGAAACGAACTTTATTTTATCATTGGATTTCAATCCCAGTTTTTGTAATATTTCAGTTTTTACCTCATCATCATAACGGAGGCCGTCAATTAATTTTGCATTGAGTGCATCTGTAGCCGTTTGGATTTTCCCATCTATAGCCAATCGATGTAAAAAAGTAGAATCAAGTGCTCTTGCACCTGAAGTTTTAAGTAAAAAATTGCTGTATATATCATTCAGTAAATTGGTCGTTTGATTTCTGTTAGGTTCCGTCATTTCCTTCACCCTAAATGGCTCTGTAGCACTTTTATATTTACCCGCATAAAAAATTTGTGGTTCAATTTCCAGTTTATCAAGCAACCCTTTAAAGAAGACCAAATTCATGGAAAAACCTCTCCAGTCTAATCCTCCCTGTGGGTGACAATAAATTTCCTGAGCCGCTGAAGCCACATAATAGCTTTTCTGATCCATGGTTTCGCCATAGGCAATCACGAATTTTCCGCTTTGCTTAAAATTTTCAACAGCTATCCTTAATTCTTCCGACGTCCCAAATCCATTCGGGTTGGAGGAAGCCTGAATATATAATCCCTTAATGGCAGAATCGCTCTTGGCGTATTCCAGCATTCTTACAATATCGTAAACTCCTGGTGTACTGCCGGGTGCTTGCATTTGCAGGATTGCTAAGGGATCTGTTGTAGCTTGTTCATAATATTGTTTTGACAGATCCAAAACCAAAACGGAGTTTTGGCTAATACTTGGTTTATCTGGAGAAACAAGCGCGCTAATTACCAGGAGAAAAATCCCAGTAGTCAAAATTGTAAATACAACAATGGCCACAAACGAAGCCAGAAACATTTTTAAAAAATTCTTCATAAAATAAATTTAGAAATAAATATAAAACACTTGTAAACCAACACACAAACCATTCAACCATTCAACCATTCAACAATTCAACCATTAAACCATTCAACCATTTAACCATTCAACCATTAAACCTATCAACCATTATCCCCCTAATCCTCATGCTCCCTTCCCTTCTCTTTTCCGGATTTCCATTCGGTATTTAGATCTTCAAATTCCTTGATATCCTCCGGAGAAAAAGATTGTCCGACAAGTCCGGACAAATCAGGCTGACCGGCATTTATCCAGGCTGTATACCAATAAGAAGCGGTAGCATAAATAGACTGCCGCATTCTTCTTTCTACCATACCATTCAGCATTTCGTCGAAGGCTATTGAATACGCAGATGAATATTGCTTTAAAATAACATTATTCCTTTTTTCAAATGCATATTTTGTTTCTCCCGGAAATTTAAGAGAAAGCTCTTTCTCAAATTTCAATACTGAATCGGCTGCCAGAGCACTTTCCAATACCCGATCCCAGATAAAGTTTGCCGGATCTTTAATATATTCAGCTTTTCCGATAAAAAAATCAAATCGTTTATCTGCAAGTAATTCCGGGATTCTGCTTTCCCAAAAACCATGAATTCCTCTTTGTCCGGTTAATTGACCATTATAATTTTTTGTAGCATGAAGAGGTACATGTGCATCACCGATATAATGTCCGATTTCAGTACTGTTTTTCATGATGGCAGAAAAATTCTTATCGCGGAAAGCCTTGGTTAATCTTTTCAACATGACATCTACATGCCAGGGAACAATTCCTTCCTCATACAACGCTTTTTCGCCAAATTTCTTTACAGCATCTTCCCATTTTCTGGGCAATTCTCTAAATGGATATTCGCCATATGCATCCAGATCTATAAAATGACGGGCAGCTTCTTTTTCCACTGCATATCTTCTTTTATCAGGGTCTACTGAATGTTCAGAAATAAAATCAATATTCGGTTTGAATAGCACCATCATCTGAGGAGGAAGCAAGAAAACTGAATAATAATTTATTTTCTTATGACCATAAAACCCCCAGCAGAAGCATTGCGAGACAATAAAGGTGCAACAAACGAGTAATAACAATTTCTTCATAAACAGATATTATAATGATCACTTCTCTATAGCTAATTCCTCCAAAGCATCTTCCAAATCATCTGTAATCGTTTGGGTAACTCCCCCACTCACGGCAAATTTCATTGCCTGCGCTGCACTTATTCCTGGCAATGGCCTAATTTTTTCTCTAGGTACGATATATACATTCCCGGCTACTGAATAAGACATTGGTAAATATACTGCAACATAATCACGCATACCAAAACTACTCATATCCTCCTGAGTTATAAATCCTACCCGCCAAACATCCGGATAATCAACACTGGCCAACACATTATTAGTGAACTTCTTTTTATTTCCGGCAAACGCCTCAAAAAAATCGCGGATAAAAGAATAAAATAATTTAATTCCCGGCGTTTTTTCTAAAACTTTATCCATCAGAGAAAGAATTCTGCCTAGCACAAAAAAGGAACTTAAATATCCTATTATGATGATAACGCCAATGACAACAACGAAACCTAAACCCGGAATATTTATAGCCGGACGGAGCAGGCCGTCAATTTTATCAAAAATCAGGTAAATAAAATAAATAGTAATTGACACCGGACCAATGATCAATAATCCTTGTAAGAAATATTGAATCATTTTTTGATACCGTACTTTAGAGCTCATGTGTTTTATATTTTGATTTTAATTGGGATAGCAAAAGTTTCATAGTTGCGACAAAACAATGAAAATTATTATTCTGCCAAAAAAAAGGATCGTTCTACTTTATATCAGTAAGCAAATATAGAAAGGAAAAATATTGAGAGGCCCAATGATTATAAAACCAATTATATAGAAGGGTGCTATTTATACCATGTATGCTACATTTATATAAGAATGAAACTTTCTTTTAAGTTTTCTTTTACAAAAGAAAACCCAAGAAACTATTTAATCATAAATAGTTTCCATAGTTTTGTGCCGTTATGGAAACAAGAGAGAGAATAAAAGAAAAAGCAGATGAATTATACCGGAGATATGGTGTTAAATCTGTGACGATGGATGAAATAGCTCTTCAAATGGGCGTTTCAAAGAAGACCATTTACCAATCGTTTTCAGATAAAAATGAATTGGTGGATGAAGTGGTAGTAGATATGTTGGAAGCAAATAAAATAAGTTGTCTTCAATCTATTGCTAAATCTAAAAATGCCATACATGAAGTGATGTTAATCATGGACGCCATGGAAGATATGATGGCAAGTTTAAGTCCTTCTTTTATATTCGATATTGAGAGAGGGTATTCGAACACCTTTAAGAAATTCGACCAATATAAATCTGACTTCATTAATAATACAATCATCACAAACATAGAACGGGGCAAATCTGAAGGTTTATACCGACCTGAATTAAATACGGAAATTGTTGCCAAATTCAGACTAAACACCATCATGTTCCCCTACAATGAAGACATTTTCCCAAGAAATCAATTTACTGTTTTAGAACTCCAGAATGAAATGATCATCTATCATCTCTACGGATTAGTTACTCTAAAAGGTTACCAACTCATTACTAAATATCAAAACGAAAGCTCAAAAAATACGGAACAATGAAAACAAAACGGATAGTCTTTATCGCTTCATTTGCCTTTTGGACTCTTACGGGTACACAAGCAGGAGCACAACAATATAATAAAGCTCCTGAACAACATGCTTTTTCTGCAACGGATGCGGTAGAGTATGCCCTTAAAAATTCGGCTCAGGTAAAAAACGCCTTGTTGGATATTCAATTACAGCAAGCCATGAATAAGGAAATTACAGCTGCTGCATTACCAAAAATATCCATCGGCGCTTCCGCCAATTACAATCCGAAAGTTTCGGTGCAAACAATTCGGGATTTTATATCTCCGGCGGTATATGGGGTGCTTCAGGATAACAATGTAAAAGATGGGAATGGAAATCCGATTAAACCCCCATCAGAATATGCCTTTTTCCCGATTGGATTTGGGGCAAAATGGGCAGGTCAGGCTGGAATTGATTTTCAGCAATTATTATTCGACGGACAAGTGTTTGTTGGACTTCAGGCAAGAAGAGCATCCATTAAAAATGCCACGCTCACAGCAGAGGTTACGAAGGAGCAAATTAAGGCCAATGTATACAAAATTTATTACCAGCTGGTCGTAGGCAAAAAACAATTGGGAACAATCGACGCCAACATAGCAAATCTTGAAAAGCTCCTCCATGACACCAAAGAAATTTTCAAAAACGGATTTGCCGAGAAATTGGATGTAAATAAAGTACAGGTACAATTAAGCAATCTTCAGACAGAAAAACTAAAAGCAGAAAACCAACTGGAGGCAGGATTGGAAGGATTGAAATTCCTGATGCAAATGCCGCCACAAGACCAATTGGTTTTGACAGATACACTTTCGGATGAAGAATTAAAATCAAATATTCTCGGTGAAGGATATCAGTATGAAAACAGAAAGGATTTTCAACAGTTGGAGACATTGATCGACCTGGGAAAATTCAATGTAAAAAGATATCAGCTTGCAAAATTTCCCACAGTTGCTCTTGCAGCAAATTATGGAGAAAGCGGCCAATGGCAGAAATTCGATTTTTTTAAAGGACCTTATTACAGCTCATCCTTCATAGCCTTACGATTTAATTTCTCCTTATTCGATGGCGGTGCAAAAAATGCTCAGATGCAACAAGCCAGAATCGATCTTCGTAAAATGCAGAACAATCTGGACATGCTGA
>JBDSBN010000101.1:0-19581 GCA_039921585.1 Ginsengibacter sp.
TTAAAAACCCGGATGCAAAAAATGTTTATGCAAATGTATTTTTAATGTTTGGCTATGGAATGGCGGTCTTAGGTGCTATGCTTATGTTATTTGCGCCGGAAGCTTTGATGATTTTTACCACACCCGAATATTATGATGCTGCCTGGGTCGCCGGCATTTTAGGATACAACCTTATTTTTATTGGATATTCCTACATTGCTATAGTAGCTATTTCAATTACTAAAAACACAAAACCCTATGGTATCGCAATGTTGTATGCAACCATTTTAACCATAATTTTAAATGTACTACTCATACCACATTTCGGAAAAGAAGGCTCTGCTCTGGCTACCGTATTTGCACAAATCCTGGTTCCGGTTTACTTGTTTTACAAAGGGCAAAAGGTGTTTTACATCCCATATAAATTTGGCGAAGTGATCTCTATTACTGTTGGGATGCTCGTACTCGTGGTCGCAGTCAGGTTGGTCCCCTTTGAAAATCTAGGTACTCAAATATTTGTAAAAATCATTATTTCCATAATTTTAATTAGCATTGCACTTTTTATAAGACGTCATACGCTTAAAACATTAATAGACGCATTGAAAAAACAAAAAATAAACCCGGATACAGCAATAGCAAAGAATCCTTAGTTGAATTATCAGGAGAACAATGCTTTAGAAGTATTTAACTATTTTGAAGTGTTTTTTAAAGCAAAGGATACTATATAATTATTCACAATGAAAATTGCCTACATAATAGATTGGAATATAAACGCAGATAGTGGTGTCTTGAAAAAGGTAGCAGCCAAAATTTCAATTTGGGAATCTATGGGTCACGAAGTGCATTTTTGTATTGTATCATGTAATACACAAAATCAATTTTTGCCTGACAACTTGCACCATGTTACCGTATTCGAAACACCGGGGATGAAATGGCTGCCGGGGGCAGGATTCAAAAAATACTTTGGCCGCACCAAAGCTTTTCACGATCTGTCCGCTTATTTAAGAAATTTATTAGTAGATGTGATTTATTTCAGACAAACCAGATGGTACTTTCCCATGGATTCATTATTCAGTAGCATCCCGACTATTATGGAAGTCAATTCAAACGACCTTAGCGAAAAAAAATTGACCGGCAGTAAAATCAACCTGCTTATTTCAGCCTGGGGTAATAAACGTCTCATTAGGAAAATCAGGGGCATAGTAGCCGTAACCGAGGAGTTGGCAAATCTATACCAAAAAGAAAGTTTGAAGACCGTTACCATATCCAATGGGGTCATTGTGAAAGAAAATGTGGCGGAATATCAAAAACAAGAAAGGCCTCAACTAATTTTTGTAGGCACACCAGGGCAGGCATGGCATGGTTTGGAAAAAGTGTATGAAATGGCACAAAAATTACCAGAATTCGTTTTCCATATTGTTGGACCGTCAAAACCAAATGACATAAATTATGAAAACATCATTTTTCATGGATATTTAAATGCTTCAAAACTGGGGGAATTATACAAGACAATTGATGTAGGTATCGGTACTTTATCTTTATACTTAAAAAATATGTCGGAGGCGTGTCCGTTAAAAGTCAGGGAGTATCTTTCTTATGGCATACCGGTGATTGTGGGCTATAAAGATGTGGATGTGGACGGTAGGGATTTTGTCCTGAATATTGGCAATTACGAAGGAAATGTTACAGATAATATTGAGGGCATCCGGTCATTTGTAGAATCATTTTATGGGAATCGTATTGATAAAAGCATCATTAATCCTTTGATTGATTTAAACGAAAAAGAAAAAAAGAGATTGACATTTATCCGGGATTTGAACAAAAGTAATATTTTACCGAAGTGCTTTATATTAAATATTAATTTAGAATTTATTTTAATCCGGACATTTATATAAATGTATCATGAAAGCTAGCTGCACAGCAGGAAAACAACAAATGAAATTAAAAGTACTACACGTTATTACATCTCTGGGAATTGGAGGGGCAGAAGTTTTGCTGTCCAACTCATTGGCTAAGGACGGACTTCAGGAATATACGGATAATTCCATCGCGCTTTTCGAAGGAACTTCCTGGGTTATAGACCGGATAGACAAAGATGTGAAATGGTACCACCTGAATTTTAAAAGTATTTACAGCTTGCCACGCGTACTCTATAATTTGCGTAAAATAATTAAAGAGAATAAAATTGATATAGTTCACACGCACCTTACGCGGACGGGGTTTTTGACCCACCTGATTCTTCCAAAAAATGTAAAGCATGTACATACTATCCATACTACCTATTCAAAGAATTTTGAAACCGGTAAAGCTTTGCTTTGGATAGAAAAACATTTGTATTTTAAATCAAAGAATGCGAATATTATATCATTGTCAGAATACACAAAAGATGATTTCCTAAAAGCAATCGATTTTAAAGGGAATATTTTTGTTTTGAATAATTTTGTTAGTGACGTTTATTTTAACCTGCACAAACTTCCTTACCCTGCAGATAGTCCTACCTTAAAGCTCATTGCAGTAGGCACCCTGAAAAAGTTAAAAAATTTTGAATTTCTTTTAGAAGTTTTTGACTACCTGAAAGATTATCCAATCACCTTAGACATTTATGGAGATGGTGACCAGGAACCTTATAAAAAGGTAATCCGGGCCAATAACTTAAAAGTAAAGATGATGGGCCCCACTCCTGATTTGCCCGGTGTGATGGCTAAGTATGATCTCTTCATAATGCCTTCCATTTTTGAAGGGTTTCCATTGGTGTTATTTGAAGCAATGGCTTCCGGTGTTCCGGTTATGTTGTCTCAACTGGATTCTTTAAAATGTATTGCAAAAGAAAATGCTATTTATTTTAATTTTGAAGCCAAACCGGTTGCGGATATTATCCAGTCTATTTTTGAACAGAAGATTGATGTCAATTCGTTGGCTAAAAAAGCAAGAAGCTATGCAGAAGAAACTGTCAAAAGAGAAAAGTATATTGCCCGGTTATTGGATATTTATGCGGCACTAAAATAAAAGCCCAGGGCTGTTTTTTTATTCTACATCCTCCTCCGGAAGTGCTTTCTTTTTTGAATCAATGGCCGTAAGAATATTGACCAGGAGAAAAAGATAGAAAGGCAAGAATAAAATTTTATAGCGCACCATCGTTCCAAAATTAAATGTAGTATATCCAATCAGAAGTGCAAACAACATGGAATAAATAAAACAAAATAGCCGGAAAGGGTCATTAAATACATAATAAAAGAATCCCAGAAATTTCGTTCTTAATAAAATAATTAATGTTGCCAGGAACACTACAAACGCTTCCAGGCCTGCAAAGAAAATAATAACCTTTCTAGATTCCCATAAAAAGGGTCTGAATAAGCAGGAGAAAATAACTTCCGGACTTTTTAAAACCAGGCTGGAAAGTGTTGGATTTAAATCTCCTATTGAAAATGTGGCCTTGCTCCCATCCAGGTCTTCTACAGAATCATAACCACTTCTAAAATTTTCAATTTGCGTATATGAATATAAGATCATTTCATTAATATATCTAGCTGTATCAATAAACAATAATGAAAAAAAGACTATAAAAACAAAAGCAAGCATGGTTGCAATTCGAAGCACAATATTTTTTATCGTCAATATAAACCTGTACAGAATAACCACCAACAGGGAAATAATAAATATACCAGTAATGTAACCTTTTATCACAGTTATAAAATAAAACAGCAACAATAATAACAGTAAATCCCTGAAAGAAAACTGCTTTCTTATGAACATTTTATGAATGAGATAAACAGCCATACCTAAACTTCCAATGCAAAGAGGTTCCTTGCTTAGTCCGCTTCCCCAAAGCCAAAGACTTGGAGTGGCTATGGTGGCATAACCCAGTAACCTGAGATGTGAAGGTCCGTTTAATTCCTGCATTACATAAAACAGCTTCCAGGTGCCAATAAAAGCAATAAATCCAAAAAATAGAGAAATAATCAGGTATTGGTTAAAGGAGAAAAAGGAAAGCACTGCCGATACCTTCATGACCAATGCATTCCCGTCATTAGGCATGGTAAGGGGGATTCTATCTACATATCCTAATGAAAGAGCCGTTCTATATAAATCCTGCCCGGAATAAAAAAGGTATTTAATTGAAGAGATGTCTTTAATAATCTCTTGTCTTATAAAATCACCTCCCTGGTAATAACCAAAAGTATCTCCATAGCCATAATAATACCACATAAGCATCGCGAAAACAAATGCGCCAAACATATGTAGCCAAAATGCCAGCATAAAGAAATGCTTTAATGGTGTGCCTTTATATTTCCTGGCCTTTTTCCTGACAATGAAGTAAAAAATGACCAAATAGAATGGAAGTAAAAAATAATCGTATAAGGTAATTGCTTGCATTGATTATAGGTAAAAAGTCTTGCAGTTCTCTGTTATGTATTTAAACAGAGGGATAAGCTATTAACTCGCAAGATAATAAAATCCATCCCACAAAGATGGATTCCTAATGTATTAAGACAATGCGAAGCTGATATTCCGCTTACTTGAAAAATTGTATAGGCATTTATCGAAAATTAAAGAAATCATGTTTATTTATTCAACAAATAAATTTCCTGGCTGAATACTTTAAGTGAAATACAACAGGAAAAATAAAAACACCATTATTTATCCGCTTTTAAAATTGCGAATTTCCTTGTTTATTCAACAGTGCGCTCTTTTCCCAGAAAATACCCGGGCGGGAAAATTTAGGACGAATAATATTGCTTTTTTGAAACAGACCTACTTTCATTTTCTCAAAGATATTAATCCAAATAGCATCATGCTTTTCGTTTGAATATAACGATCTTGCATAATCGAAATTATCTTTTGCCAAAGCCTCTCTTTCATCCTCGTTCATTTCTCTTAACTGATGTAGTTTTTCTATCCAGTCATCTTCATTTGCACAAAGCAGGTTATTATCGGCGCTTCCTGCTGCATCAATGTATGCAGGAGTATTTGATGTAAGGGTGGGTAGTCCGCTAAACCAAAAGGAGATTAACTTATTTGCCGGTTTATGCCATCCATAGATATTTTTATTGTTGAGTGGTATAATTCCACAATCTAACTGGCTAAAGAGAGTTTTGTTCTTATTTATATCCCATTTATGAAAATGAGTTTCAATAGGTAATTGTTGCAAAAATGATGGCACATCTTTTTTTACAAATTGGCCGTATTTTGGAAATGTTTCAGATGTAACCACGTGTAGTTCGCAAAAAGAACTTATCTTTTTAAACATTCGTTTAAAATGTAAAAAATGAGGTACAATCACTCCCTGGCCTTCCCAAAGTAATTTCATTTTACCTTTTATACTATAATCAGTTTTTAAGAATTTGTATTCATGTTCCAGGTAATCAAGACTCACCACCACATTGCTATTCCATTTTTGAATATCTTCTTTTATTTTTTCGCTGGAGCAAATCACCACATCTGCCATCTTGAGCCATTTAATCAAAACCTCTTTATGATTTATACTTGGCAAAGCCTCTTTCCCTAAAACAAAACGGCCTACTCCCTTAAAGAGCGTATTAAATGTATCCGACTGATATATCAGGCTATCCACCATCTCAAAAACAAAACGTGTATGAGGATTCCTCTTTTTATATAATAACCATTTCGTAAGATTTGCCGGTGCTGGTAATAAAATAATATCGTAAAACTTATTGCTATCCGCAATCTCAAATTGTACATTATTTCTTTTAGCAAAATATGGAAACCTTCTTCGGTCATCCGGGTGTGACAAATCCGAATTATAAGGAACATATCCTATTTTCAGGTTTTGGTACATGGGGTATTCGTTAAAGGGATTAAAGGAAGATTTCAATTAACATTCCTTTGCTATGAAACGGGAAAAAAGGGGATTTATTGTTTGAGGGGTTGGGGCCGTAGTGAAAGTAGACCTGTTGTATTTTATTCAATCTTATGGAAAATACCATTTTCAATAAATAAAATTAGCTCAACATAAAATCCTTAATGGATCGATTCATTTATAAGGAAAAACAATTGGATGGTAATAATTTCGAGGGTACTTGGGCTTTAGTGAAGCTGAATTAGAATTAAGAGTATTTTACATTCTCAATTTTTGGTAACCAGAAATACTCAACCTATTCAATGAAAGTTGCCATCAAAGTTAGTAATTGGCTCGATCCAAAAGAAAAGTAAGAATGATTGTTGAAATGCAGAAGTTGTTGTTACGCATTCCAACTAAGTTTATCAAATATCATTCGGATTCTATCCCTTCTTAAGATTATGAGAATTTGTTATGAAAATTTTCTTGCTGCAATTTTTCTTGAAAAAAAGAACATTCTCCACATAGGCATCACCTGTTGATTGCAATTTTTTGGAGAAATCATTATCATAGTCATAGCCTAAATCCTTAAATCTGTTTATCCAATATTCAGGTTCTTGCTCATTAAAGTGTCCATGGCCACCTTGGCCAGGTCGGGCAGCAGAGATCAAAATCTGATCAGAATGGTTTACCAGGGTATTTAAAAAGATATCTTCATATTTTGGGTGAATATGTTCAATCACTTCAAAAGACCAAACCAAATCATATTGTTTATCACTTAGATAAGGCCTATTTAAATTATGTTTATAAATATGAGCTTTAACCGGCGAGTTTTCTATGGCATAATCAGAATTTTCTAACCCTTTAGCATCCACACCATTCTCTAAGAAGAAATTTAAAGATGCACCTGTACCACATCCAACATCCAAAACGGATCTGGGATTTATTTCTGAACTTACGATCTTAAGTACATTTAAAGGTAATAAACTACATATCTTTAAGTTGACATTTGATGAAAATGTACTATCCTTTTTAAGACTCATTGATAATGAATTTATCTTCCTTCCAATTCCTGAGTAAAGCCCTTGAAGTAATAAAATTATTTCGGACTTATTTGGGTTTTTTGCTTTTCCACTTTTTATTATATAGGACATTTTTTGCATCATATCGAATAACATTTTAATTAATGCGTATTTTAATCAAGAACGTATTATATGTCATATAAATTGTAAAAACATCAATTTTGTTTGATAAAATATAAATTCGAAAAATCAAATTACGTCAAGTATAAGTTCAATAGGTAAGTGCAAAACTGAATCTTTTTTAAACATTGTAAAGTAAATTATCCTTCCAGTTGTGTTGTTATATAATATTATGGTAAAAAGCCTCCTAATTTTTCCGGATTTAACGCAATTAAATAGGTAATTCTACGTTCAATAAAAGATCCCTAAATATTTTTCAATGGAATATGTCATTCAAGCACAGAATAAATTCTCTCTTGGCTTAAAGGAACTTTGGAGTTACAGGGAGTTATTTTATTTTTTTACCTGGCGTGATGTAAAGGTTAAATATAAGCAGGCTGCATTAGGCATTATGTGGGCTATATTACAACCATTGGTAATGATGGGCATGTTTACAGTGATCTTCAGCAAAGCATTAAATGTAAGTAGTGATGGGATCCCATACCCGGTATTTGCTTTAAGCGGATTAATTATTTGGAATATTTTTAGTAATGGCTTACTCAATAGTGCTAATAGCATGGTAGCCAATGCTAATATTATAAAGAAAATATATTTTCCTCGTTTAATCATTCCGATGAGTGCTGTACTTACAGCGCTGGTTGATTTTTTCTTTGCATTAATTATTTATACGATTGTTTTAATTTACTATCGTCAGGAAATTAATATTATTAAATTATGCCTTTACCTACCGCTTAGTATTTTAATTACTATTGTTACTACATTTGGGCTTGGGACTTTTCTTGCTGCACTCAATGTGAAGTACAGGGATTTCCAATATATGCTACCTTTTATGATTCAGTTCCTATTATTTGCTAACCCGGTCTTATATTCGACAAAGTCTTTTTCCAATCCCTGGATCAATGCAATAATGAGAGCTAATCCAATAGCTTCCGCCATTCAACTTTGCAGAAGTGTGTTTACCGGACAGGTTGTTGACTGGAGTGCTGTAGGTACAGGAAGTGCCGTGGCCGTGTTATTGTTATTAATTGGTGTTTATACTTTTAGAAAAACAGAATCTTATTTTGCAGATTTAGTCTGATTATGAAACCAATATTAGAAGTTCAACATATTACCAAGCAATTTAAAATTGGTGCCAAACAGGAAGGATACCTTTCTTTGAGAGATGCCTTGTCCAATCCTTTTAGGAAAAAGCCAGAAACTGAGAATACATTCCTTGCTCTTGATAATGTAAGTTTTAATGTATACCCAGGTGAAAGCATTGGTATAATTGGAAGAAATGGAGCAGGAAAAAGCACCCTATTAAAAATATTGAGTAAAATAACTCCACCAACCAGTGGCAAAATCATTAGTCGTGGAAGAGTAGCGAGTTTGTTGGAAGTAGGAACTGGTTTTCACCCGGAATTAAGTGGACGTGAAAACATTTACATGAATGGAAGCATTCTTGGGATGAAAAAGCATGAAATCAATAAGCATTTTGATGAAATAGTTGATTTCAGTGGAGTGGAGAAGTTTTTAGATACTCCTTTAAAAAGATACAGTAGTGGTATGCAACTCCGTTTAGCCTTTGCAGTTGCGGCTTATCTTGAACCGGAAATATTGATTATAGATGAAGTGCTTGCCGTTGGTGATGCAGAATTTCAGAAGAAATGTTTGGGAAAGATGGACGAGGTGAGTAAAAGCGGAAGAACGGTTTTATTTGTGAGTCATAACCTGGGAGCCGTGCAGCAATTATGTTCAAATGCTATTCTTTTAAATAAAGGATCTTTAATAGCAGCAAACAAAACTCCTTTAATTATTGAAGAGTATCTTAATGTATCTCAAAAGGAAAATGGTGACTTTTATTCTTACGGTTCAAAAAAAGTGGAGATAATCAATTTTGAACTTCTAAATCATTTGAAAAAAATTAGCCATGATTTATTCTTAGGCTATCCATGTTCAATTTTTCTAAAGATAAAATTTAGATCAAACGTTTCAGGTTTGGAAATAGGAGTCAATATAAAAGATATTTATGGTGATTTACTTAGTCACATTACCAGTATTGATCAAAATGTAGTAATTAATGGAGAAAATGGAGATGAAGCGGAAGTTGAGATTAAATTAAATAGTGTGAATTTCACACCAGGAGCCTATAAAATTGATCTCTTTTTATTAAAGAATGAAATGTTTCACGCCAACCTTGAATGCTTAAATTTTACTGTTCTGGATTCTGATAAAACACGCAGACCATCGGGGTTTCCGACACATGTAAAGTTTTTTACGGATTGCAATTGGGAAATAAAAAATCTGGTTACTTAATGATATACGATTGTTTTCTTTTCAATACCGAACTGGAACTACTGAAGCTACGTTTGGCATTCATGGATAGCATGGTTGATTATTTTGTAATCGTAGAATCTAAAAGAACACTCTCAGGAGAGGAAAAGATTCTGCACTATAAAAAAAATGAACTAAATTTTAAGAAATACCATCATAAAATTATTTATTTGGAAGCCCCTGTCAGACCTGATTTATCTGCCTGGGAGTTTGAATATTTTCAAAGAGATTATATAAGAGAAGGACTGAAGAGTTGTAAGGATAATGACCTGATACTTATTTCAGATGTGGATGAAATTATAAACCTCAAACACATTCTTTCGATACCGGATTTGCAATTTCCCGTATTAATTAATTTGCCCTACTATTACTACTACTTTAACCTGAAGGCTTCTAGTTCCATTGCCTTAAATTTATTATGTAATTACTCTCTAATAAAGAATTTAAATATCGGGGAAAGAAATCTGACCTATAAAAGCAATGTAAAGAATATAATCAAAAGTGATAGATATAAAACCGGGTGGCACTTTAGCTATTTATTTGGAGAAAATATTTTCAAATATCAGGAAAAAATAAAATCCTTTTCTCATCAGGAATTTAATACACCGTATTATTTAAATGAAGAAAGGATATTAAAGTGTATTACAACCGGGATTGATATATTTGAACGAAAAAACTTTTTCTTTTCATTTAAAAAGCCCGAAAAGGAACTCAGCGAAATCCTTCCTTATATCCAAGAACTTGGCCTTACTCAATACCTACATAAAAGTCCAGGGACGGTTCGCCTTAATTTTAAGCACTTACGATTTATTATCAGCAAAAAATTATTACCATTGATAAAGGTTAAGCTCTATGAACAGCCAAAGTATAAGCTTATTATAAAGAGTAGCCCTTTTCGAAAAAAAATAAAAAATCTAATAACCCCATCTGCTTAAAAGATTAAAATGGAAGTCTCTGTTATTATTATTAATTACAATACTTTTAAATTAACCTGCAATTGTATTCAATCAGTAATAGATCATACATTTGGGACGGCCTATGAAATAATTCTTGTGGATAATGCTTCTAAAGAATGCAATGCGGATTTATTCAAAGAAAAATTTCCTCAAATAAAATTAATTAAAAGCGAACAAAATTTAGGCTTTGCCGGGGGAAATAATCTTGGGATTAATCACGCTTCTGGCGAATACATTTTATTATTGAATAGTGATACAATAATGGTTGAAAACTCAATTCAGTTTATATATAAAAAGTGTAAAACAATTCACGATCTTGGTGCAGCAACTATAAAACTTACCTATCCGGATGGGAAAATTCAACACTCAGCCCAAAAGTTCCCTTCGCTGATCGCGCATTTCCTTTTCACAACAAGACTAAATAAAGTATTTACCAAATTATATAATAAAAAAGGAGGTGTATTTGATTTTTCAAAAGACTTTTCCTGTGACTGGATCTGGGGTACTTTCTTTTACTTCCCGGCAAAAAATTTAAAGACTACTAATGGGAAATTAGCCGACACCTATTTTATGTATGCAGAAGATATAGAGTGGTGCCATAATTTTAAAAGTAACGGATTAAAAAACTATTATTTTAGCGAGACTAAAATTATTCATTTAGGAGGAATGAGCAGTCCGGATAAATTTAAAAACAAGCTGATAATTCAGAATAATCTACATTTTATAAAGAAACATTATGGCGTAATACATTATTCAATAAAAAAGCTATTACTAACCATAGATACTATTGAAAGCAAACTAAGATCAGCAAGAAGAGATAAGCAAAGTTTTAAGAGCCCGGAAATGAGAGTAAAAAATGAGATAAAATGTTCACAGTAGATATTTCTATAATTATTGCTACCCGCAATCGGGAAGATATTCTTTGGGAAACCATTGAAAAAGCCTGTCATGTAGCAACAAATAAAAATGTAGAAATCATTGTTATAAATGATGGCGATTCTTCAATTAATATTCCCAATCAATATTTAAACTCAATTATTTATTTTGACAACCCAAAAAAAGGGGTTTCATCTTCAAGAAACCTTGGTGCAGCAAATGCTAGAGGTCAGATTTTATTTTTTATTGATGACGATATGTGGATCAATAGTGAAATTATTGACTGGATCGATGAGCATCTTGTTCAAAATAAAAATACGAAGGCAGTTTATAATATTAATTGGGAATACCCCCCTTCATTGGAAGAAGAATTGAAAAACCATAAAATTGGCAGGTACATTCTATCAACAAGGTATAATACAATGTGGGGACGGATGAATGTAAAGGGAGAACAACCGAAAAGTGGATTTTATCCCTTTCAGGCAATTGCAAGTTGCAGTCTACTGCTTACAAAAGAAATGTTTGACATAATCGGTGGATATAATGAAGACATAACTTTTCAAGGTGAGGATCTAGATCTTGCAAATCGCATCAATCAACTTAAAATTCCTATATATTGTGTTTTTGATACAACGTTATACCACAACCATCTTGATCGACTTCATTTAGATGGATTTTTAAAAAGAATTGGAAATGGATATAACTCACAATTTTTAGCAGAGCATAAAGGACTAATTCCAAAATCATTAAATAAATATCAGGGTTCCAATTCTTCCCTTTTCAATGCAGTACTTTCAACAGAAAAAATATGGATAAAGTTACATAGGTTAATTCCCGAAAATAAATTTTTTGACCCTTTCACGAATCGGTTAACAGGATTGTTATCAGTATTAGAAAAATATAAACAATGGAAAAAGGTAGTAATTCAATCAAATACTTAAATGAATCAAAAAAAAACTACTCTTCTACTTATTATTGACAGCCTTGTAAAAGGTGGTGCAGAAGTAATGTTAGTTGGTCTGTTACCAGAAATTAAAATCAAATTCAATATAATCCTTATTACCCTTTCCGATAAATGTGAATTTAAAGAAAATGAAATCACATACGATTACAAATATTCATTAGGATTTAAGGATAAATTCTCCCTGGTTTCATGCATCTTAAAATTAAAGAGAATCATTAAAAAACATAAGCCGGGTCTGGTACATGCTCACCTGATTTATAGCAGTCTTATTGCACGAATAGCCTGTCCGGCTAACATTCCACTCTTATATTCTATTCATGGGGAACTGAGTAAAAGTGATTTTAATAACAGTAAGATCTTAACCTATTTGGAAAAAACAACGATAAAAAAGAATCATTCATTAATGGCTGTTTCAAATGTGGTTTTGAAAGACTACGAAAAAACAATATCTAAAATATCGAATAGTTTTGTTCTTCATAATTATATTTTTGATGAATACCTGGATCAGGCAATTGCGCCTAAAATTTATCACCAAACTCAATCCTTAAAATTGGTGGCAGTTGGAAATATCAAAGCTGCTAAAAATTATGAATATCTAATAAAAGCTTTTGTTCATTTAAAAGAATATCCTGTAACCTTGGATATTTATGGAAATACAAATCAGCATTTGTATGAAGGTTTGCAAGCCGAAATAGGCAGACTATCTTTAAAAATTTCTTTCAACGGCGCCATTGATGACGTACGTGAAAAACTAACCAATTATGACTTATTTATAATGAGTTCAAAAAATGAAGGATTTGGGATAGCGGTTATTGAAGCAATGGCCTGTGGCTTACCAACACTTTTATCCGACATTCCGGTTATGAGAGAGATTACTTCAGAAAATGCGCTATTTTTCAACTTGGGAAATCCGGAATATCTGTCCAATCTTATAAAAGAAATATTAGCTAATAAACATAATCTTTCTAAACTTTCTAAAAAAGGCTTGATGATATCAAAACAATATACTAAAAAAGAGTATATAGAAAACCTTTTTGGCATTTACCAACAATTGATTCCTCAAGTTTCCGGAAAATGAAAAACATCCTTTTTATATCATACGATGGGATGACTGATGCTTTGGGCCAAAGTCAGGTGATGCCCTATTTGATAGGTCTTAGTCAACACGGATTTCGCTTTACAATTCTAAGTTGTGATAAACCGGAAAGATTTGGTTTATATAAAGATGATATAAATAAACTTTTAAAACCATATCCTATAAGATGGGTATCTATACCTTATCACAAAAACCCTCCTGTTCTTTCTGCGGTTTACGATACTCTTAGACTTAGAAAAAAAGCCAGCCAACTTCATTTAAGAGATCCTTTTGACATGGTACACACTCGTGTTGGCACACCTGCACTTATTGGATTGTGGTTAAAGAAAAAACATGGAATGAAATTTCTTAATGACTTACGGGATTTCTTTGCAGACAGTAGGGTTGATGCAGGTTCATGGAATTTAAAGAATCCAATTTTCCGGAAAGTCTATCAATTTTTCAAGAAAAAAGAAGCAGAAGCAATAGAAATGAATGATGGTATTGTATGTCTGACTCATACTGCCGAAAAACTTATTAGAGATTCAAAGGAATATAATAAAGAAACACCTCTTAAAGTAATTCCATGTAGCGTGGATCTGAATCTTTTCGATCCGGAAAAAATCGACACCAACGTTAAAAATAAATTTGCAAACGAATTATCAATTTCAGAAGGCGATTATATATTCAGTTATCTCGGTACTATCAAGGACTGGAGTTTGATGTCCTTCTTTAAAGTTATTTCAACCGTTATTCCAGAAGTTAAGTTTTTATTCATTACTTCGGATCGACCTGAACCCATTATTGAAAAAGCTGTAGAACTTGGAATAAACAAGGAAAAGATAATCGTTATACAAGCGCAAAGAACAGAAGTGCCTGTCTTGCTTTCATTTAGCAAGTATTCTGTCTTTTTTATTCAGCCCTGCTATTCAATTCAGGCTGCATCTCCAACAAAACACGGAGAAATAATGGCTATGGGAATTCCTGTAATTACCAATCAAGGTATAGGAGATGTAGCAGAAATAGTCAACAGATTCAACTCAGGAATTGTGCTTGCCGATTTGAAGGACGAGAATTTTCGATCCACAGCAGGGCTATTGTTGAAGGAAAAATCGTTTAATCCCGAAAAGATCAGACAAGGCGCCCAGGAATATTATGATTTACAAAATGCTGTTTTGAAATACAAAGAAATATATGAGTTGATATTAAACCCCTAAAAAACCAATACAATATTTATACAATTTAGTCGTTTTTTTAAAGATAACGCAGAACTTTTGCTGTTTCATTATATAACCCTAATATATTTTGAATCCTAAGAAGCAGAAGCTCTTACTATCCTGAAATCAACAAATAACTCACATGGATTTTGACAATCTACTTCTTACACCTGTTTTCATCATTTTACTTTATTTTATTCTAAAGCGGATCATAAGCAAATATGAAGACACCATTCTAAAAAAAACCTCCAACAATTTCGGATATCTTACTTCAGAATTGAATTTCATTAGCATCCGTATGGATGACATTTTTTCCCTTTTTACTTTTGGAAGATATGCTCCAATTAGATTGTTTTTTAGAACGATTAGCTTTTCCAGTTTCTGTAAATTCTTTCATTTTTTCCATGAGCTATATGCAAAAATATATAAGCAGTTTGCAGCTGTATCAGTTTGTTTAGTCTACTTTATTGTAATGCGGGTAATTCTAATTTTTTTTCCGAAAAAATATTTCTTTAATGTCTTCAAATACAAAAGGTTAACATAAAAAACTGGTTGATAATTTTCATTCGAAAATCCCTAACCACAAAAAAAATTAAAATGAACATACACCCAATAAAAATCTTTGTAATTAACCTGAAGTCTTCCATAGAAAGAAGAAAAATAATGGAACGCCAACTGAATAAACTTAATCTGCCTTTTGAGATTTTCGATGCAATAAATGGTGCTTCATTAACGGAAAATGAAATACTAAGTCTTTATGATTCAGACTATTATAATTCTCGTCCTACTTACTATTCAAGCGGGATGGTTGGTTGTACTTTGACGCATTATTATATCTATAAAAAGATTGTAGAAGATAACATACAAAATGCTTTTATTCTGGAAGACGATATGGCATTAAACAGCGATTTGCCAAAGGTTCTAAACAGACTGTCCGAGGTGATAAAAAAAGATGAGGCAATCATGCTATTTTATCAATCATATTCACCTATTAAACTGTCAATAGATTCTGAGGTTCCATTGACAGACAAGTATAAACTTTACCAGGTATCAGATTTGGATGGATTGATTTCGACCGCTGCATATTTTATACCTTATGAAGTTGCACAGTCTATGCTAAATAAGATGTTGCCTATTTCGAATGTCCCGGATGATTGGAAAAAATTCTATGATAGAAATATGCTTAATGGAGTGAGAGTTGTTTATCCATTTTTATTACAAAACACGTATCAAAAAACCACTATTAACCCGACTGCCAAAGGAGGAATTTTATTTCAGAAAATATTATATTTTGCAGAAGACTATAGGATTTTCCCCATTTATCATCTTTTAAAAAGAAGACGAAAGAAAAATACGGCAAAAACACGGCGCTGTTTTGTAGTAAATGAACCTATAAAGCATTTAAGAATTACCGGATAATCCATTTAAAACTGAACTAAAACATAACAGCATAGTACTTAAATCACACCTTTTTATTATCATTGACAACTTTGCAAGCGGACGTGCAGAAATTATACTGGCGAAAACGCTATCTGAATTAAATAGCACCTGTAACACTATGAGATAGATGTTAATTTGAACAAGAAGAAATTCAACATAATCATACTTGTTCTTTGATGTTCAAAATAAATCTCATCCTATCCTCTGTGTTTTCTGGCTAAATTAAAAGACCTTATATCTGACGTAATTCGCAGTCATTGATATCTGATAGTTTTATTGCCCTCAATAATGGCTTTGCGAATTTAGGAATCGTTCTAAGCAATTGAAAAGAAGAAACTTCTCCCTTAACAGTGAAACTATTGTTGAATTAAAAGTCGTTCAGCCGCAACGAAATTTATGAATGGATATTAAACTCTTAAAAAAAACAATACAATATTTACACAACTAAGTCGTTTTTTTATAGATAATGTAAAACTTTCTGATCTTTTCAATATATAACCCTAATATATTTTGAATCCTTAAGAGTAAGAAGTTTCTACGATCTGAAATCAACAAATGAAACACATGGATTTTGGCGATCTACTTCTTACACCTGTTTTCATCATTCTGTTCTATTATATTTTTAAACGGGGCAGAAATAAATTCGAAAACCCGATTCTAAAAAAATACCACCTCCAGGCATTTTGGGTAAAGATGATTGGTAGTATCTTTTTTATTATTTTCTATGGGATTATAACCGGAGGGGATTCCATGGGATTATACCATACTGAAGGAAAGAATCTATATCGTCTTATTTTAGCAGATTTTCAAAATGTAGAATATCTTTTTAAGCCGGGAAGTGAATTTGATCTTCATCTTGTAAAAGAACCCTATAATGCAGGGTACTTTGGTGGAGAGGCGAATTTTATGCTTATTCGTATTGACGCCATCTTTTCTTTTATAACATTTGGCAGATACGCACCCATCAACCTCATTTTTGCAGCAATTGGATTTTCAGGCCTCTGGAAATTATTCCTGTTCTTCTATTACCAAAACCCGAAACTACACAAACAGTTTGCTACTTGTATCCTTTTTTTCCCAACGGTAGTATTTTGGAGTTCAGGCCTGTTAAAAGATACTTTATGCATCGCCTCCTTAGGCTGGATTACTTATTCATTGTATGAAATAATGTACCACAGAAGAAATATTCTGAAGAACATGGTTCTTTTATCCTTCTTTACCTACTTACTCGTAATAATAAAGGTTTACATTATTTTAGCCTACTTACCATTTTTGATCTTATTTATCATATTCAAAAATGTAAAGGAAGTAAAAAGTGGTTTTCTTAAATGGCTGATTGCTCCTGCATTGATTATCCTGAGCATATTTGTATTTTCTAAAGCCATGAGTTCCTTTGATAATGAGCTTGGAGCTTACTCAATTGATGAGGTCACCACAAGTATTTCTACTTTGAATGCAGGCTTGTCTCAAAAGACAGGAAGGGCTGATGCGGCCTCAAATTTTAATTTAGGAACTGAATATGAAGAAAGTTTTTTTGGGCTCATTAAAGTTGCGCCCTACGCCGTTGTTGCTACTTTCTTCCGGCCATTTATTTGGGAAGCAAGTAAAGTAACTCAAATGTTGGCGGCAATTGAAAGTTTATTCTTGATCTTTTTTACTTTATTCATCCTTTTTAAAACAGGTCCATTGAGATTCATAAAAATAGTTCTGACCAACCCTTTGATCATGTATTGTTTTATGTTCGCTATCGTTTTTGGAATTTTTGTGGGCGCAAGCACTTTGAATTTTGGCACACTGGTTCGATATAAAATACCCTGCCTTCCTTTCTTCGCCATTTCTTTGTTTCTTGTTTATGAAAAAGTAAAAGAAAGGGCATTTCAAAAATCCATGGGTAATGCAGAGTTATCAACCACACCGAATATAGACATGGTTGTTTCTGTTACCTGATCTATTGCGTTAAGTTTCATAGTTCAACTTTAATAAAGTTATTTTGCACCATTATTAAAACCCGGCAAAACAATGTGTGGAATCGCAGGAACCATAAATTCCAATTTTTCTTATGAAAATGTCACCCGAGCAATGCGGCATCGCGGTCCTGATGAACAAAATTCATATCACTTTGGGAATGTGCGTTTCCTGCATCTAAGATTATCGATCTTGGATATTAAGGGTGGTGGACAACCAATGCATCTACACGACAAATACACCATCGTATTTAACGGAGAAATTTATAACCATAATGAATTAAGAAAACAATTTAACCTTTCTGCACAAACTTCATCTGACACAGAAACTTTACTCCTGTTATATGAACGATTCGGCACGGATTTATTGCAATACCTGGATGGTATGTTTGCATTTGTTATTCATGATAAAACAAAAAATGAATTGTTTATTGCGCGGGATAGGGCAGGAAAAAAGCCTCTTTATTATTACGTGGATAAACAAACATTTGCTTTTGCAAGTGAGTTGAACGGGTTAAAAAGTATGATGCCGTTGGAAGTGGACAATAACTCTATTTTTCATTACCTGCGTCTGGGTTCATTTTATCGGCAATCAACTCCGTACAAAAATGTCCTGGAATTAAAAGCAGGCACCCACCTGATTATCAATTGTCAATCGCTTGCTATAAAAGAAACAAATTGGTGGAATGTGCATGATTATTACAAAAAAACGTGTACAGACTCCTTTGAAGAGGCATTACAAAAAACGGATGACCTGTTACATCTGGCAATAAAAAGAAGACTTGAAACCAGTGACCTGGAGGTTGGAAGTTTTTTGAGTGGGGGCATTGATAGCGGCCTTGTTACAGCTATTGCAAGTGGGTATCACAAAAATTTAAAAACATTTACGGTTTCCTTTGATGGAGAATATAATGAGGCTCCTCTTGCAAGATTAGTAGCTGAAAAATATGGAACTAATCACACGGAAATAAATATCTCATTCAGTAATCTGAAGAATGATCTTGAAACTATTCTTGGAAATTATGGAGAACCTTTTTTTGATAGCTCCGCCATTCCAAGTTATTATGTAAGCAAAGAATCAAAAAAACATGTTACTGTTGTATTAAACGGAGATGGTGCAGATGAATTATTTGGTGGATATAGAAGATATGTTCCATTTGCTCAGTATGACTTTTTCAAGAAAAATTTGCTGGTTAAAACTCCGGCTTCTATTTTCAAAACACTGGCGCCTGCCCCTAATAACAAAAAATCAGTTTACAATTATATTTACAGGCTTGCCTCACTTGCGTCTAAAACTGAACTTGAAATTTATTTATCAGCAGGGGTTGACATTTTTGAGGATTATGACAAATACATAAAAAATTCCGGCTTCAATTATTTGGAATCCATAGAAGAAGATTTTAAAAAGATCGCTGGAAGTGAACTTTCCGGATTGAAAAAAATCATGAACCTGGATTTTGACACCAATTTATTTAGCGATTTACTCGTGAAAATGGACATCGCTACAATGTCTAATTCTCAGGAAGGTAGAAGCGCCTTTTTATCCAAGGAATTCCTGGAATATATTCCCTCGCATCCGGATAGCTTTAAAGTAAAAGGTAAAACGACAAAATACTTACTTCGACAACTTTCAAAAAAATATCTTCCGGAAACGATTATAAATCAACCAAAACGAGGTTTTGAAATTCCTTTAAAAAGCTGGATAAATAATGAATTAAAAGATATTGTTTTTGATTATCTTTCGTCACCTAATGCCTATTATAGAAATTATGTCGACGAATCATTTGTGCATAAATTA